>NZ_JAKUHI010000008.1:0-98737 GCF_023630615.1 Synechococcus sp. MU1648 | reverse complement strand
GCCGTTGGAAGGAGAAGGATGCCAGACCAGCCAATGAATACGAAGCGGTCGCGCTTGAGCCAGTCATCGAGGACGTCGAACCATCCCCGCTGTGGCGCGCGTCCTACAGCGATCGTCATGAGAGGTGCTTCATGAACCGTTACACGAGCGAGCCTAGGGGGGGATCACCGAAATGGGGCGGCTCCCCGCACCCATTTGCAAGGGATGAGTAGAAATGCGCATTTCTGAACCGACGGGATGCCGCCCCCTCCGCGAAGATGACGCATCGATCTTTTCCAACGCTGTGTACGTCATCGAACTGGCCCTGCGCATGAGTCCTCTCCCTGTGTCTGTCCAGCGGAAAGAACTGGCTGATGCCGATGCGCTGTATCAGCAGATCCGCCAAGCCATCGACCACAGCCAACCCCGTCTCCTGGAGCTCACCTGCGAGAAAGTGGAGGGGAAAAAAGTGACGCTGCTGGTTAGTGAGGTTCTCGCTGTTCAGCTTTATGAGAAGGCTTCGGCGACGGGTGGCAGCAAGCGACCCGGCTTTTCCCTTGATTCCTGAAACCGCCACCGCTGAACTAAGCGTTGAGGCCGTCAGCCATCGTTGGCCGAACGGCCATCAGGCCCTCGATCGCTGCAACCTCGTGATCCCAGGCCCTGGCCTATGGATGCTGGTGGGAAGCAACGGAAGCGGCAAAAGCACCCTGTTCCGCCTGATTTCAAGACTTTTGGAACCGCAGAGCGGACAAATTCACTGCCGAACCAAAACTGCTCTGGTCTTTCAAAACCCCGACCATCAACTGTTGCTTCCCAGTTGCGGCAGTGACCTGATGCTCGGGATGGACTCCCAAGGGCTGGGGAGGCAACGCCAAAGCGCAGTGCGTGACCTGCTGAAACAGTTCGGCCTCGCTGAGATGGAGAACCGACCCATTCACAGCCTCAGCGGCGGCCAGAAACAACGACTGGCCATCGCTGGAGCCCTGGCGAGTGACGCCGGCCTGCTGCTGCTAGACGAGCCGACCGCCCTGCTGGACCCCGAGAGTCAGACCACGGTGCTGAATACCGTGCAACGCCTTTGCAGAGACGCTATCCAACCGATCACAGCCCTTTGGATCACCCACAGGCTGGGGGAGTTGAGCTTCGCTGACGGTGCAGCCCGCATGCGCGATGGTCGAATTGGCCCTTGGACGAGTGGAAGGGAACTGCAACGACGCTTGCAGGGCGGCGCATTCGAGAGGTAAGGTCTCCGGGAGCCATTCCTCGGTAGCTCAGCGGTAGAGCGGTCGACTGTTAATCGATTGGTCGCAGGTTCGAATCCCGCCCGGGGAGCTTTAAAGCCACAGCATCTGCTGTGGCTTTTTTATTGACAAAAAAAGGAATTTCGTGACGGGTGATTGCCCGAAGCGGAAGACTTCCTAAACAGCTGATCGAGAAACAAAACTAAAAAAGCCTTCACATCGCTGTCACTGCAGACGATCTCCTGCAAACAAGCCCATCACTGACTCGCCACCCAAAATCTGCAGACACTTGAAAAGCTTGAGAGAATCTGCTCAGCGTTAATCCCGACAGACAAGCGCTCCTTTTTCTCCAGCCGCATTGCCGCCGAACCAATGAAGCCTTGCATCCTGCTAATCGAAGATGACCAGGACATGCGCGACCTGGTGAGCGGTCATCTCGAGCACAGTGGCTTCGACGTGCAGCGCGCCGACGACGGCATCAAAGGTCAGGCCCTTGCTCTCCAATACACCCCCGATCTGATCCTGCTGGATCTGATGCTGCCGAAGGTGGACGGTCTCACCCTTTGTCAGCGTCTGCGGCGAGATGAGCGCACAGCGGGAATACCGATCCTGATGCTTACAGCTCTGGGTGGCACCAAGGACAAAGTCAGCGGTTTCAATTCAGGTGCCGATGACTACCTGACCAAACCCTTCGATCTGGAGGAGCTTCAGGTCAGGGTCAAGGCCTTGCTGCGTCGCAGTGATCGTGCACCCGTTGGATCGAGCAATCACAACGAAATCCTCAGCTACGGCCCCCTCACCCTTGTGCCCGAGCGCTTTGAAGCCATTTGGTTCGATCAACCCGTGCGGCTCACGCACCTGGAGTTCGAACTTCTCCACTGCCTGCTCCAGCGTCACGGACAGACCGTGGCTCCCTCGTTGATCCTCAAGGAAGTCTGGGGCTACGAGCCTGATGACGACATTGAGACCATCCGTGTACATGTCAGGCACTTGCGGACCAAGTTGGAACCCGATCCGCGCAAGCCACGGTTCATCAAGACGGTGTATGGAGCGGGCTACTGCCTGGAACTCCCCACTAGCGCCCAGATGGATGGCCTTGAGGACGTGGTGGCCATGGCCCGCGAGGAACGCAAGCAGCAAGGCGATCGGGCCTCGGCCTGATCGCCGCTCTAGGCGGCCTTTGTGACGGATGGGGTGAGGTCCAGCAGCGCCACCTCCCAGGCCAGACGAGGCTGTACGAAAGAGAGCAACTGACCGCGCAGCATGTCCAGTCGCTTGAGCATCGCAGCGGAGCTACCGCAGTGCCAAAGCCGATGTTGCCACCAGCCGATCAGCCACAGCTGCTGCTCGCCATCGAGGGCTTCGCACAGATCGCGCGCCAACGACAGCGCCTCCATCGGATTGGCAGGCAGCGCGTTGAAGCGCTGAACCAACTCCTCCGGGACACCCGCCAGGCTGCGGCGATGGTCGATCAAAGCGCCTGGAGAACCGGCAGCCAGCGCCAGCAGTTCTGGCGCGTCTTGAGCCATGGCATCGGTGCGTTCGAGTACTTGTGCCATGGCCTCGGGATTGAGCCTGAGAAAACGGATCAACTGACAACGGGAGCGAATGGTGCTGAGCAGCCGCTCAGGGGCTGATGTCAACAGGATCAGCACCCCATGGCCTGGTTCCTCCAACGTTTTAAGCAGGGCGTTTGCCGCTGCCTCCGCCATCGCTTCGGCGGCTTCAATCACAACCATGCCTCGCTGGGCCTCCACGGGCTGCCGTGCCAAACAGCGGCCAATGTCTCGAATCTGCTCCAACCGCAACTGTGGCGGGGTCCGGCGACTGAGTCCCGCCTCCTCGGCTTCCGCACGGGTGAGCAAACGCCCCTGATGCTGATACGTGGGCTCAACCCAAAGCAGGTCAGGATGATTGCGCTCCAGCAAGCGTCGCCGCTCCCGGGCAGAGGGCTGACCATCAGCCAGCAGACCCTCCAGAAAACGAACTGCCGTCAGTTGACGCCCGACCCCCTCGGGGCCGGCGAAGAGGTAGGCCGGTGCCACGCGCCCCTGGGCGAGGGCTGCCGACAGCAGATCAACGGCGAGGGGCTGGCCGATCAGATCCTCAAACAGCGCGCTCAAGCCAAATGCTCCTGAAGCTGACGTTCCAGAGCAGCACTGACGGCACTCGCTGACTGGTCAGCAGCGATGGAGCACCAGGAGCGCTGCTGCGCCAACTGCGCAAAACCCTGCGAGACCCGTTCCAGGAATGCAGCTCCCTCCGCTTCGATGCGGTCTTGCTTGTCCCCAAGGCGCCGCTCAAGACTGGCTTGAACAGGAAGGCGCAGCCAGAGGGTGAGATCGGGCTGCAAGCCGGTGGTGGCGATCTGTTCAAGCCGTTGAATCAAGTCTCGATCCAAGCCACGGCCATAGCCCTGATACGCCAGGGTTGATCCGGCGAAGCGATCACTGAGAACCCAGTCGCCAAGTTCCAGGGCCGGACGGATCAACGTTTCAACGTGCTGAGCCCGATCAGCGGCATACAGCAGCAACTCGGCGGTGGGGGCTGGTGCCTCTTGGTCGACTGTATGCAGCAGGAGTTCACGAATCGAGCGTCCGAGGGGGGTCCCTCCGGGCTCACGGGTACAAACCAAAGAAGCGCCCTTCGGCATCAGACCGCTTGTGGGCAACCAATCGACCAGATGACGAATCTGCGTGGTCTTGCCGCAGCCATCAATGCCCTCCAAAACAATGAGACGTCCAGTCATGGCAAGCGAAGAGCCAAGGCATTCATCACCACGGTGATGGAACTCAAGGCCATCAGCAGCGCTGCCAGCGGAGGCGACAACAGCACGCCGTGGCTGGGGAGCAGGACTCCCGCAGCAACGGGGAGAACGATGAGGTTGTAACCGAAGGCCCAGAACAGGTTCTGCCGCACCTTCACCAAAGTTCGGCGGGCCAGGCTGAGGGCTTCGGGAAGGTTGTCGAGCCGATCGCCAAGCAGCACAAGACCAGCGGAGTCCTGCGCGATCTGCGTTCCAGTACCGATGGCGATCCCAAGATCAGCCGCGGCCAAAGCCGGCGCATCGTTAATGCCGTCGCCCACCATCGCCACCCGCTCGAGCTGACGCAGCTGCTCGAGGCGTTGCAGCTTCTGCTCCGGGAGCATCTGCCAGCCCAGATCATGCGCCGCGAAACCCAACTGCTGACCGAGGCGGCGGACAGCCGCCTCCCGGTCACCGCTGAAGACCGAAAGGGTCAGATCATGGGCCCGCAGGCGTTGCAGCGCAGGAGCGACATCCGGACGAATCTGATCCTCGATCTGAATCAGTCCTAATAGGCGATCACCCACAGCAACCGCCACCACCGAGCCTTCAGCCGCAGAGAGCCAGCCCTGAGCTGCTGGGGAGATGTCCACACCCTGCGCCACCAACCAGTCGGGCTTTCCGACACGAAGCCTGGCCGACGCACCATCCAGATAACCTTCCAGCCCCTGACCGGACACAGTGCGCACGTCATCGCACTCCAGCAGTTGGAGCTCCCGGCCCTGGGCCTCCTGCAGCAGGGCATAGGCCAAAGGGTGACGGCTGGTTTGCTCCAGGCTGGCGGCAAGTTGCAATAAACGATCCGGGTCATCCCCGTGCACATCGGTCACCAGAGGGCGACCCAAGGTGAGGGTGCCGGTTTTGTCGAAGACCACATGATCCAGACCCGCGGCGGTTTCGATCACATCGCCACCGCGGAACAGCCAACCGCGCCGCGCTGCCAGGCCGGTGGCCACCGTAATCACGGTTGGAGTTGCCAGACCGAGGGCGCAGGGGCAGGCGACAACAAGCACAGCGATCGACAGTTGCAAGGCCAGACCAATCGGGGTACTGGCTCCATGTCCCAACCCCCCGTGATGCGTCTCATGGGGCATCGCATGGTCATGGGGCATCCCGGGCGCTGAAGCCTGCAAGACCTGGGGCCAATGCTCCGCACCGAACAACCACCAGAACAGAAACGTTGCGAGAGCCAGGCCAATAACGCCATAGCAAAAGCGGCCCGCCACACGATCGGCAAGGCCCTGGATGGGGGCCCGACGGGCCTGGGCCTGCTCCACCAAGCGAATGATCCGGGCAAGAGCGGTTTCGGCGCCAACTCGGGTGACCTTGAACACCAGGGTTGCCTCCAAATTGAGGCTGCCGGACGACAACTCGATGCCGGGCTCTGCCTGCAACGGCAAGGGCTCACCGGTAAGGCTCGACACATCAACGGCCGAAGCCCCCTCAAGCACCACTCCATCCACCGGCACGCGGTCACCCGCCAGCAACTGAACGGTTTCACCGGGCCTGAGAGCCCCGACGCGCACCTCACGAATCGCGCCGTCGGGCAACAACAGGCGAGCCGTGTCCGGCTGGAGCCGGGCCAGTTGCTGCAACGCCTGCCCGGTCCGAAAACGGGCCCGTTCCTCCAAGAAACGTCCAAGCAGGACGAAGCCCAGCAACATCACCGGTTCATTGAAGAAGCAGGGCCAACCCACCTGGGGCCAGACCAACGCCACCAGGCTCGCCACATAGGCACTGCTCACCCCCAGGCCCACGAGGGAGTCCATGCTGGGAGCCCCTGCACGGGCAGCGGCAACACCACCCACCAAGATCGGACGGCCTGGCCCGAGCAGAGCCACCGTTGCAAGCGTGGCGTGGAAGGGAAGGGTGCCGATCAGAGGCAGCGACAGCTGCCCTGCCTCACTGAGATGCCCAAGCACAGACAGCAGCAGCAGCAGTAGGGCAACCATCAGCTGTCGCCATTGCTGCCACCAGCCCGGCAATGCTTGGCCGGCAGCCGCCGCACCGATTGGGTCGTCCAAAGCGCGCTCTTTGGCCGGGAACCCCCTGTCTGCAAGGGCTTTCAATACCCCAGCAACATCACTCTCACCCGCGGTGAGATCGAGCCAGGCCGAGCGGCTGACCAGATTCACATCGGCACGCTGGACACCAGGCTGGTCCAAGAGGGTGGTTTCAACAGCGCGAACGCAACCGCCGCATTTCATCCCTTCCACATCCAGGACGACGGTCTGAACCGCAGGGCTCACAGGTGTTTACGCAACAGGGATCATTACGAGCAGGCTAGGTCGGGCTCTGATCCCGTCAGGATGGGGGCCAGTCCGCCGGAGCGCCGTGCCCCGCAGCAACCGCAACGACAACTTCATTGACAAGAGCTTCACGGTGATGGCGGACCTGATCGTCAAGCTGTTGCCGATCAATGCCCGCTCGAAGGAGGCCTACGTCTATTACCGCGATGGCCTCTCTGCACAGAACGATGGTGATTACGCCGAGGCGCTGGAGAACTATGAGGAGGCCCTGAAGCTTGAGGAGAACTCCACAGACCGGAGTGAAACCCTCAAGAACATGGCCATCATCTACATGTCCAACGGCGAGGAGGAGCGGGCCATCGAGACCTACCGCCAGGCTCTCGAAGAAAACCCAAAGCAACCCTCCTGCCTCAAGAACATGGGGCTGATCTACGAAAAACGGGGGCGAATCGCCGAGGAAGGCGGTCGGCAGGACGAAGCCGATCGCTGGTTTGACCAGGCGGCCGATGTCTGGACCCAGGCCGTGCGCCTCAATCCCGGCGGTTATCTCGATATCGAGAACTGGTTGAAGTCAACAGGCCGCAGCAACGTCGACGTCTACTTCTGAATTAGGTCGGATCGGGCTGCACAGCATCACCGAGCGCCAGCACCAAGGCCTCGGTGACGTTATCGGCCTCCAGAAGAGCTAGATCAAGGCCCGACGCCAAATCTCCGAGGCCACTGCCCCGGGGCACGACAGCCCGTCGAAACCCCAGCCGTGCCGCTTCCTGGAGCCGCAACTCCAGCTGGCCGACAGGGCGCAGCTGTCCCCCCAAACCGAGCTCTCCGATCAACACCGTGCCCGCGGGAAGGGTGAGGTCTCTGAAGCTGGCAACCACCGCAGCAGCAACCCCCAGATCCGCCGCTGGCTCCTCCACCTCCAGACCACCCGCAACGGCGAGGTAGCAATCGAAGCGCGAGAGCGGCAGTCCCATGTGCTTCTCGAGCACCGCAAGGATCTGGTGCAAACGATTCGTGCCGATCCCTGTGGCCGTGCGGCGCGGGCTGGCATAGCTGGTGACATTCACCAGAGCCTGCAGATCCACCACCAGCGAACGCGTGCCCTCACAGGCCACGATCGTCGCCACACCGGACGCACGGGCATCGCTGAGGAACAGCTCACTGGGGTTGCCCACCTCGGCTAAGCCACCGCTCTGCATCTCGAACAAACCCAACTCATGGGTGGCGCCAAAGCGGTTCTTGACGGCACGCAGCAGGCGGTGACTGGCGAACCGGTCACCTTCGAAGGTGAGCACGGCATCCACAAGGTGTTCCAACACCTTCGGGCCGGCCAGCATGCCTTCCTTGGTGACATGGCCCACCAACAGCAGGGAAATGTTCTGGCGTTTGGCCAAGCGTTGCAGGGCAGCCGCACATTCGCGCACCTGGCCAACCGACCCTGGAGCACTGGTGAGATTGGCGTCATGCAACGCCTGAATGCTGTCGATGATCGCCACAGCGGGGCGAAGCGCTTCCAGCTCTTCCAACACCAGTTCCAGATCGGTTTCGGCCAGCAACTGCAGCTCCGATGCACCTCCAGCGAGCCGCTGCCAGCGCAGCTTCACCTGCTGCGCCGATTCCTCAGCACTCACGTACAGCACCGATGCACCGGCCGCCATCGCCGAGGCGCTCTGCAGCAGCAATGTGCTCTTGCCGATCCCCGGATCGCCTCCGACGAGCACCAGAGAACCGGGTACGAGGCCTCCACCCAAAACACGGTCAAATTCAGCGGAGCCGGTCGCCAGGCGCTGCAGCGGTTGATCCTCCAGCGAGGCCATGGCGGTGGACCGTCGCGGCGCAGCAGCCACCTCTGGATCCGGGGCACTGCGGCGACGACGGCCATCGGCTGGAGGCTGAGATTGCTCCACCAAGGAATTCCAGCTGCCGCACTCGGGGCAACGGCCAAAAAACTGTCGGGCACGGGCTCCGCAGACCTGACAGATAAAAACAGCGGTGGACTTGGGCACTGCGAACTGTGAAGAAAGTTGCCGTTGAATGAACGAATCAGGGGGATGCCCTTTTATTTGTGGCGAGAAGTGACTAACGCCTCGTTGCCCATGACGGCCACGGCTCCCACCAAGGAAACGATCCTCGTGGTCGACGACGAGGCATCGATCCGACGGATCCTGGAAACCCGGTTATCCATGATCGGGTACAACGTGGTGACTGCCTGCGACGGCACCGAAGCCCTGGAATTGTTCCCGACCTGCACTCCCGACCTCGTGGTGCTGGACGTGATGATGCCGAAGCTGGACGGCTACGGCGTCTGCCAAGAGCTGCGCAAGGAGTCGGACGTACCCATCGTGATGCTGACGGCCCTCGGCGACGTGGCCGACCGGATCACAGGGCTTGAGCTTGGGGCCGATGACTACGTGGTGAAGCCCTTCAGCCCCAAGGAGCTGGAAGCCCGCATCCGCTGCGTGCTGCGACGGGTTGAGAAGGAACAGGTGGCGGGCATCCCTAACTCCGGGGTCATTCAGGTGATCGACTTGCGAATCGACACCAACAAACGCCAGGTGTTCCGTGGCGACGAAAGGATCAGGCTGACAGGCATGGAATTCAGCCTGCTGGAACTGCTGGTGAGCCGTTCCGGTGAACCGTTCAACCGCGGCGAAATCCTCAAAGAGGTTTGGGGCTACACCCCGGAACGCCATGTGGACACCCGGGTGGTGGATGTTCATATCTCCCGCCTGCGATCCAAACTGGAGGATGATCCGGCCAATCCCGAGTTGATCCTCACAGCTCGGGGCACCGGCTACCTGTTCCAGCGCATCGTCGATTCCGTTGCCTCCGAAGGTCCCTGATCCCGCCCCGGCCCCTCAGCCGCGGAACAAGACCAACCGTCCTCGGGCGATCCGTCGCCTGGTGATCTGGTATCGGCGCAACGCCGCCGTCACAACCATCGTGGATGGTGCTGCCAACTCAGCAACGGCAGCGGGATCGATGGCGGGCAACGTGGCGGAAACCGTGGTTTCCGGAGCGGGCACGGTGGCCAGCAGCGTGCTCCAACCTCTGGTGTTCGACCCTCTCCGCTGGCTGCAGGGGGGCACCGACACCGACGACATTGACGATGCGGAGCGTCTCTGGGTCGCCGTTGATGGCATGGGCGGTGACCATGCGCCGGGGCCGATTCTGGAGGGATGTCTGGACGCCATTGACCGGCTGCCTCTGAAGATCCGCTTCGTGGGGGAAATCGAGCGGGTCATGGCCGCCGCCAACAGCCTCGGCCTGCGCGAATCCCTAGAAAGTGCAAGGGCAGCAGGGCATCTGGATCTGGTGGCCAGTGGCCCCTCCATCGGCATGGATGACGAGGCCACGGCGGTGCGGCGCAAACGGGACGCCAGCATCAATGTGGCCATGAACCTCGTGAAGAAAGGGGAGGCTCTCGCGGTTTATTCAGCCGGGAATTCCGGCGCGGTGATGGCTTCGGCGATTTTCCGGCTGGGACGGCTGAAGGGCATCGACCGACCAGCCATTGGTGCACTGTTCCCAACCAAAGATCCCGGTCAGCCGGTGTTGGTGCTCGACGTAGGCGCCAACATGGACTGCAAACCCGCCTATTTGCACCAGTTCGCCCTGCTGGGGAACATCTACAGCCGTGATGTTCTCCAGGTGAGTCAACCGCGGATCGGCCTGCTGAACATCGGCGAAGAGGAATGCAAGGGGAACGATCTCTCCTTAAAGACCCATGAACTGCTGCGGGATGAATCCAGGCTGCATTTCGCCGGAAACTGCGAAGGCCGTGATGTGCTCTCGGGCAATTTCGACGTGGTGGTCTGTGATGGATTCACCGGCAATGTGTTGCTGAAGTTTTTGGAATCCGTCGGCAGTGTTCTGCTGGGGGTGCTGCGGGCGGAGTTGCCCCGGGGGCGGCGCGGCAAGGTGGGATCAGCGTTTCTGCGCAGCAACCTGAAACGCATTAAGAAGCGGTTGGACCATGCCGAGCACGGTGGGGCGCTGCTTCTGGGCGTCAACGGCATTTCCGTGATCGGCCATGGCAGCAGCCGGGCCCTCTCGGTGGTTAGTGCCCTGCGCATTGCCCACTCCGCTGCGAGCCATGGCGTGATGGAGGATCTCGCAACACTGCATCAGGGTTGTGATTGACTGACGCGACGTCCTTCAACCTCCGCTTTGGTCGAGCCGCTCAGCACAACCAGAGGGGTGTTGTTCCGAGGGTCTGGCAGCGCGACGCCCAGCCGCTCCATCAGCAACGAAGAGCTCGGCCAGCGGGTTGAAACCAGTGATTCCTGGATTCGGAGTCGTACCGGGATTGCCGCACGACGTGTGATCGATGCGGATGAATCCCTCAACGAACTGAGTGGATTAGCAGCGGAACGGGCTCTGGCCATGGCTGGTTGGTCTGCCGACAGCCTCGATCTGATTGTGTTGGCGACCTCCACCCCAGACGACCTGTTCGGCTCGGCGCCACGCCTGCAGGCTCATCTCGGTGCCACCAATGCCGTGGCCTTTGATCTCACCGCCGCTTGCAGTGGCTTTCTTTTCGCCGTTGTCACCGC
Source organism: Synechococcus sp. MU1648 (assembly GCF_023630615.1). Lineage (NCBI taxonomy): Bacteria > Bacillati > Cyanobacteriota > Cyanophyceae > Synechococcales > Synechococcaceae > Synechococcus > Synechococcus sp. MU1648. The sequence goes on along the minus strand of NZ_JAKUHI010000008.1, from coordinate 87,903 downwards.
TGCCCAGTACCTGCGCAGTGGGGCGATGCGCCGCATCCTCGTGGTGGGAGCCGATCAACTGAGCCGCTGGGTGAACTGGGACGACCGACGCTCCTGTGTTCTGTTCGGTGATGCGGCCGGCGCCGTGGTGCTGGAGGCATCAGACAACGGCCAAGACAATCTGGAGGGATTCCTGCTGCGCTCTGATGGCAGCCGAGGCGAGGTGCTCCAGCTTCCCCAGGTCAGCGAGCGCAAGTCCCTTGTGGGGAACGCCAGCCATCAGTGCGGCGGCTTCGAACCCATTCAGATGAACGGGCAGGAGGTCTACAAATTCGCGGTGCGCGAAGTGCCAGCCATTCTCGAGCAACTGCTCGAACAGAAAAGCGTCGCCGCAGATGCCGTGGACTGGCTGCTACTGCATCAGGCCAACCAACGCATCCTTGATGCAGTGGCAGATCGCTTCTCTGTCCCATCCGAGAAAGTGCTCAGCAACCTGGCGCACTACGGCAACACATCGGCGGCCACCATTCCCTTGATGCTTGACGAAGCCGTGCGCGATGGACGCATCCAACCCGGGCACCGCATCGCCAGCAGTGGCTTCGGAGCGGGATTGAGCTGGGGTGCAGCACTCTTCCGCTGGAGCGGGCCCGCCTAATCTCCGGCACGGTCAGCAGAACACAGCAATGGCGATCGCCTGGGTCTTTCCCGGTCAGGGCTCTCAAAAGGTGGGCATGGCAGAAGCGCTGCTCAGCATCGATGGCAGCCGCGAACGTTTCGCCACAGCCTCCGAACTGCTGGGGCGCGACCTCTTGGCGATCTGCCAGGGCGAAAGCGGCGGCGGTGATGGACCGGATGATCTCAACGACACCCGCAACACCCAGCCCGCCCTGTTCGTGATCGAATCGCTGCTGGCCGACAATCTGCAGCAGCAGGGCCGCGAGCCTGCACTGGTGGCCGGCCACAGCCTGGGCGAGCTGGTCGCCCTCTACAGCGCTGGTGTATTCGGGCTGGACACCGGCCTGCAGCTGATGAAAACCCGCTCAGAACTGATGGCGAGCGCTGGGGGCGGTGCCATGACGGCCGTGATCGGCTTCGATCGCGGTCAGCTGGACGACCTGGTGGCCGCCACGGACGGCGTCAGCATCGCCAACGACAACAGCGATGCCCAAGTGGTGATCTCCGGCGCTCCAGAGGCCGTGCAGAGCGTGAGTGAAGCCCTGAAATGCAAGCGCGCGATCCCTCTGGTCGTTTCCGGGGCTTTCCACTCTCCTTTCATGGCAGAGGCTGCTGAGCGCTTTGCCGCTGCACTGGACCAGGTGCCATTCCAAGATGCCCGCGTTCCGGTGCTCAGCAACAGCGCTGCCAGCGCCAGCACCAGCGCTGACGAGCTCAAACAGCGCCTGAAGCAACAGATGACAACAGGGGTGCGCTGGCGAGAAACCATGGCGGCCATGACCGACAGCGGCGTCGACACCCTGGTGGAAATCGGACCGGGGAACGTGCTCAGTGGCCTGGCGAAACGCAGCATGAGTGGCGTGACCACCGCCCAAATCGCCGGGGCGGGAGACCTCGGACAGTGAGTCAATCCAGCCTCGTCCCCACACCCAAGCCGAGCTTCACCTACAGGCTGGTCAGCAACCTTCTGGTCTTCCCTGTCTTTCGCTTGCTGTTCCGCGGCTCGACCGCAGGCAACAACCGAGTACCCATGCAAGGGCCTCTCGTGGTGGTGGCCAACCACGGCTCCCATCTGGACCCCCCCTTGCTGGGCCATGCCCTGGGGCGCCCTGTTGCTTTCATGGCGAAGGCAGAACTATTCAGCATCCCGCTGCTGGGACGCGTGATCCGGGCCTGTGGTGCCTACCCCATCCGGCGGGGGGCCAGCGATCGCGAAGCGATTCGAACCGCGACGGCACGGCTCGAGGAGGGCTGGGCCACCGGCGTTTTCCTGGACGGCACGCGACAAAGCGACGGCCGGATCAACAACCCACTCCCCGGAGCGGCCCTTCTGGCGGCGCGTACAGGCGCCCCACTGCTGCCGGTGGCCATCCATAACAGCCACCGCGCCTTGGGAACGGGGCGCAGCTGGCCGCGGCTGGTGCCCATCCAGCTGCGTATCGGTGACCCCATCCCGGCACCGGCCAGTCGCCGCAGGCCCGATCTGGATGCCACCACCGCCCTGCTGCAGGAACGCATCAATGCTCTGCTGGATCAGGGTCCGCAGCATCCCTGAGGTCTCGACCCGTCATCACCCAAGCCACAGCGCGCAGCCAGTCACTCCATTTCTTCAAGCGACCCTCCTGCATGCAATCCGTACGGCACTCCACGGGAACTCCGGTGAGCTGAATTCCACGGCTGCCAGCCACCACCTGGCCCACCGCCATCGAGCGGGGCAAGTGGTCTTCGCTGGTCACCAGCAAGACATGGCGAACGCCATCCGCCTGCAGCTCGTCCACGACAGAGGTGAAGTTGCTGAGGGTGTCACGGGCCCTGTAATCGAGGGTGACGCGGTCTGGATTGAAGCGCTCTTCACTGAGCATCCATTCGGCGTACTCAGGATTGCTGCCACCGCTCACCAGCAGCGGCAGATCAAGCTGACGCGCCAAGCGGGCACCCATGCGTTCCCGGTCCACATCACCTCCAAGCACAAGAACGAGTTGCGGTGGGCTGCGATCCAACAGAGCCTGGCGATAGGGAGACAGCGGTCCGGGCCCCAGCAGCCAGGCCATGAGGCCGGCACCCAGCAGCAGCCCTGTGCGCACTCCCGCCATCAGACCTGTCCAACAGGAGAGGTGGGATAGATCGGCAAGACCTTGGCCCAGGGCAGCGCAGCGCCAGCGGCATGACTGCGTTTCAACAGCTGCAACAGGCGCGCCACATCCTCAGCCACATCGAGTTGAGCCCCAAGGGCTGGCTTGGGAGAGCATCCCTCCGGCAACAACGTCGGCAGGCTGAGTTCGTGGACCTGCCCCGCGGTGACCTGGTACTGACCACCAACCACCCCCCTGCGGGGCAACTCCTGAGTGATCCAGAACGGTTGCCCATGATTCGATCCGAGCAGTTGCGACTCCAGGCGTGGCGCCATCAAGGCGTAACTGCTTACTCCGAGCAGAGGGCAATCCAGCTGTTGCGCCAGGGTGCGCGCCATCACCACCGTCAGGCGGGTGCCGGTGAAGCCGCCGGGCCCCGTCGCCACGGCAAGGCCCTGCAATTGAGGCCAACGCTCAGGGGGGAGGAGCGCCTGAACGCGCGAAATCAAACTGTTAGACAGCCCCCGTCCATCCGGATGAACCTGCACGAGCGGTCCTGCTCCAGGCTGCTCAGGATCCAGCAGCGCCATGCCAAAACGATCCGAACAGCTGTGCAAGGCGAGCAGCAGCGGCAAGGCCGTCATCGGGGCAACTCCTGTCCTGGACAGCAACGCCGCCATCGACCGGGATCTGCCTTAAAGCTTGAGCAGGACCGAACATCCCACTCAACCCCGGCCTGACCATTGGGGAGATCGATCACCGACACGTGAATTCTCGGCGCATCTGGCTCAAAATCCGGGGTCTCAGCAAGATGCGGAACGCCATGCTGACGCTCAACTGCGTGATAGGCCTGACAACGGTCGACCCAGCTGCAGTCCACGCAGATGCACATGCCTCCCAAGGCCGTTCACTCCCCCATTCTGATGGTCCAAGGCTCTGGCGACGCACTGCTTGAACAGTTGCGAGCGCGACTGGCTCCAGCGCAATGGCCGCTACCCCTGAAACGGCTCCCCAAAGGCACAGCGCTGGTGGGCGGGGCAGTTCGCGATGGATTGCTCGACCGTCTCCAGGATCAACCCGATCTAGACCTCGTGGTCCCGACCGACGCCATCGCTCTGACCCAGGCCCTAGCCCAGGAGCTCCATGGCACCTGTGTGGTGCTGGACACGGAACGGAGCATTGCTCGGCTGGTGCTCGGAGGCTGGACGGTGGACATCGCCCGACAGGACGGCGCCTGCATCGAAGACGATCTCTGGCGCCGCGACTACCGACTCAATGCCATCGCTGTTTCGCTCCAACCCTGGGGGCAGTTGTGGGACCCCACCGGTGGGCTGAACGATCTCCAACAAGGTTGCCTGACGGCTGTGTCGGAAACCAACCTCACCGACGATCCCTTGCGGCTGCTGCGGGGCTTGCGGCTAGCGGCTGAGATCCCACTCACAATATGCAGCCAAACCATGGGCTGGATTGAGCGTCATGCCTCACGGCTGCCTGAGGCGGCACCGGAGCGGATCCTCGCGGAACTGCAGCGCCTGGTGCGGGGCGAGCACGCCGATGCGGCGATCGCAACCTTAAAGAGCGTGCCGTTGCTTCGCCCCTGGGCCGCCGAGGGGCAACCTCCAGCGCCCTCTGACACGGAAGGGATGAGCAAGGAGGAAATAGCTGTCGCTCTGCCCTTGGCGCGGTTAACAGCCCTCATCAGTGATGACGGCATGATCCAACTCCGAGCCAGTCGGGCCCTGCGACAACGCTGCGAACGCCTGCGGTTCTGGCAGCAGCGCACCGGCCTGGCACCGGAGTGTCTGCCGGAAACCGATCGACTGAGATTGCATGACGAGCTTGAACGGGATCTCCCCGCCCTCGCCCTGCAACTGCCAATGCCCGAGAAAGAGATCTGGCTGCGGCGATGGCGAGACGCTGACGACCCCCTGTTCCACCCCAGAGCACCCATCGACGGCAACAGCCTGGTCAATGCCCTGGAGATCCAACCCGGCCCCCTTCTCGGACGTCTACTGCATCATCTGAAGCTTGAGCGCGCCTTCAAGAGGATCCAGACCACGACTGAGGCCATTGAGGAAGCCAAACATTTCTTGACCCGTGAAAGCGAGGCTCTGTGATTAACTTTGCAGGTGTCAATGATGACGGTCAGACACCGACAGATCGCATTTTCTTTCCTTCATGAGCATCCGCCTGTACATCGGCAACCTGCCGCAGACCTTTGAAGAACAGGAGCTGGTGGCTCTGCTCAAGTCAGTGGGAGAGGGGATTCGGTTCAAGTCGGTTCTCGACCGCGAAACCGGCAGCTGCCGTGGATTCGGCTTTGCCAATGTCGATGACGCCAAGGTCGCCGATGCAGTGATCGAACAGCTGAACGGCAAAGAGTTCGGTGGCAGCTCCCTGCGGATCGAGCGTTCCGAACGACGGGAGAACAACGCCGGTGGCAACCGTCGTGGCGCCCCCAATGCTGCAGGACAGCCTCAAGTGGCCCGCAAAGCGGTGAACAAGGTGGTTCACAGTGACGAGAAGAGCGAAGGCGCTCCCGACCCCCGCTGGGCTGGTGAGCTGTCCAAGCTCAAGGACCTGCTGGCCGACCAGAAGACGGCAGTCTGAATCCGTCAGCGATCTGGTTGAGCAAAACGCTATTCAGCCCCTGCCGGTTTTACTGGCAGGGGTTTTTTGCTGACTCGAACCTCAGCGTGCCTGGGCCAGGAGGAACGAACGCGGCAGATCGAGCAGCTTGTTGACCTTGGCCACGTAGGCACGGTGATTGAACACGTCGTAATCGACGCGTTCAATCTCATCCAAGATTCCCCGATAGAGCCGTAACGACGTCCACACCGGCCAGCGCGCATCGGCGGAGAGCCAGCGCACCCCGGCTTCAGAACGCGCAAACCAGTCGCGGGCCCGCTCCAACTGGAATCGCATCAAGGCACGCCAGGAACTGTTGAGCGTTCCTGCCATCAACTCATCTTCTGAATATCCGAAGCGCTCGAGGTCTTCTTGCGGCAGATAGATACGACCGCGGCCCCGATCTTCACCCACATCCCGAAGGATGTTGGTGAGCTGGTTGGCGATCCCCAAAGCGACGGCAGCATCGGATGTGTCTGGGGAGTCACTCCAGGGAGCTGAGGTGTACGCCTGATCGACACCCATCACTCCCTGGGTCATCAGGCCAACGGTGCCAGCAACGCGGTAGCAGTAGAGCTTGAGGTCCTCGAAGCGGGGATAGCGGGTCCAGGTGAGGTCCATCCGCTGTCCCTCAATCATGTCGAGATAAGGCTGGATGCCCTGGGGAAACCGCTCCAGGGTGTCCACCATCACCGCATCCAGATCGTCCTCCACCCGTCCGGCGAACAAGGCCCGGGTTTTCTCCTCCCAGCGGTCGAGCCGCTCAGCAAGCTCCTCCACAGGACGCGCCTGAGCCTCAGCGCTATCCATCAACTCGTCCGTACGACGGCACCAGACATAGATCGCCCAGATGGCACGCCGCTTCTCTGGGGGCAGAAGCAAGGTGCCGATATAGAACGTCTTGGCCCACTCAGCGGTCTCCCGACGGCAGGCCTCGAAGGCTGCGTCGAGATCCGGGGAGGCGAGGGGCATGGCTCAGGCCGTCACGGGCTCACTAGACGAGGTTGATGATGCCAGCTGACCTGTCTTGCGGTCCACCGCACCGGCGCAGAGCTTGCCACTCAGCACGGCGCCTTCCATCGATGCGAGATAGCGCTGCATTGTGTAATCCCCGGCCAGGAAGAAGTTCTTGATTGGGGTGGTCTGATCGGGGCGCAACTGCTGACAACCAGGGGTCGTTTTGTAGACGGACAAAGGGGTCTTCACGACCTTGTATTTGCGCAGTGTGGCGGAATTTTCACCACCAAAATGCATCGGGAACAGCTTTGTGAGCTCGCCCATGGTGGCCTCGATGATCTCTTCATCAGGACGACCGATCCAGTCCTTGGCTGGCGCGAACACCAGCTCGAGCATTGACTTGTCGGGGTCTTCATACTCCCTGCAAGTGATGCTCATGTCGGCGTAGACGCTGAGCAGGGGCGACCGGCTGAACAACAGATGGTCGATATCGGTGAGCTTGCGATCGAACCAGAGGTGCAGGTTGATCACGGGCACACCACGCAGACCATCGAGCTTGCTGAAAACCTCCATCTGCTTCCAGGGCTCGGGCAAGAGCAGCTTGAAGGGATCAACAGGCAATGCGCTGACATAGGCATCAGCGGTGAGATCGAAGCTCTCCTTGCCCTTCAAGCCGCCGATATGGAAGGCCGCTACAGAACCATCCTCATTGAGCTTGATCTCCCGCAGGGGACTATCGAGGTGCACTTCCCCTCCGAGTGATTCGATGTGCTCGACCACCGGCTGGCAAAGCCGCTCCGGGGGCGCGCCATCGAGGAAAGCCATCTTGGAGCCGTTCTTCTCCTGCAGGAAACGATTGAGCGCTGTGAGCACAACCGTGGCAGAGATTTCATCGGGATCGATGAAATTCAGCGCCTTGCTCATCGCTAAGAACACTTCATCGTTCACCCGCTCGGGAATGTTGTGGACCCGCAGCCACTCGGTCCAGGAATACTTGTCGCACTCTTCGACATACCCCTGACCCCGGAGCATCGCAGGCACAAGGCCCAGGCCGAAGCTGATTTTCTCAGGCCAGCTCAACATGTCGTTGTTTCCCAGGATCGCGGCCACACCATTCACAGGGGCTGGCAGATCAGGAAAATCAAAGCGGCTGTAGGTGCCTGGTTCCTCCTGCTGATTGAAGATCATCGAGTGGCTCTTCCACTGCAGCCGGTCTTCGATGTTCAGCTCTTTAAAGAGCTGCAGCATGTTCGGGTAAGCGCCGAAAAAGATGTGCAGGCCGGTCTCGTACCAGTCGCCGTCTTCGTCTTTCCAGGCTGCGACCTTGCCGCCGAGAACATCCCTGGCTTCGACAACGATCGGCGTGTGGCCGGCATCCGCCAGATATTTGGCACAGGAGAGTCCTGCAAGACCAGCTCCGGCAATAGCGACGCGCATGCGGCCGTCTCAAAAGTGAAACCAACCTTAAAAGGGCTTGCCCCCCGTTCGCTTCTTAAAGTCGTGACAGCTTTCTAGTGGGCGCGTCTTGGCTGACACCCTTCTCAAGTGCACCACCCGCCACGTGCGCCTGTTCACAGCGGCCCTCCAGGATGAGGATCTCGTTCCTTCGGACGACCAACTCACCTTGGATCTGGATCCCGACAATGAATTCCTGTGGGACGACGCCAGCCTCACCAAGGTGCAAGGACGCTTCAAGGAACTGGTGGATGCCGCGGCCGGCGGCGAACTGAGTGACTACACCCTGCGCCGCATCGGCACCGACCTGGAGGGATTCATCCGGCAGCTGCTGCAAGCAGGAGAACTGAGCTACAACACCGATGGCCGTGTGCAGAACTTCTCCATGGGCCTGCCCCGCACCCCTGAACTGTTGTGACCCGCTCGCGGTACGACCGAGGTAATCGCGGACCACGGGACAGCCGTTACGACCGGTCTGAGCGGGATCGCTACGACCCCCCGCAGCGTGGTGGATACGGGCGACCACCAGGTCCCCCACCGGGAGGTGGATCTCAGGGCCCCTTCCAATTCAGCACCCTCACCGTTGCTGTTTTGGCAGGCGTTCTTGTGGTGGGGATCGGCATCGGCAGTGCTGTCACCAGCACGACTCAAGGTGACCAGGGCAACATCGCCAGTTCCCAGCAACTGGACATGGCTGTGCCAGACCCGGAATTCTGCCGGCAGTGGGGGGCGAGCGCCTTCGTCATGGACATCGAGATGTACACAACGCTCAACCCTTCCAGCAGCTTCGTGACCCAGCCAACGCTGCAACCGGGTTGCGTTATCCGCCGGGAAAACTGGTCGGTGCTGCGCAAGGAGGGGGCCATCAGCTCCGAGCAGGAGCGTGAATGCAAACAACGGATGAATACCTTTGCCTACATCGGCTCTGTGCGGGACAAACCCGTGGTGCGCTGCGTTTACCAAACCGACATCACTCAGAACAAATTCCTGACCCGTGGCGTGGCTGACGACTCGGTCGGTTTGACCCCAGAAGCAGATCAGTTCTGAATCAGCGGCTCCCCCATCACCTCAGGCACAGCTTTTGGTGCCTGGCGTATGGGGCTGTCGGCACTGGCAAAGACAGGTAAGACGTCATTGCGAAAGGCCACCGAGGCCCGTGAGCAGTAGCGGGCGGGATGGGTGATCAGCTTGAGCTGGCGCCGCACCTGCAGATCGGCCACTTGAGGGCGGTGAATCGTTCCCGCCGATAACTCCCGCTCAATCGACACCACGGGAACAAAGGCGGCACCAAGGCCCGCCTGAACTGCATTCTTGATCGCTTCAAGCGAATTCAGTTCCATGTCGATGCGCAGGCGCTGCACATCCAGGCCGGAGCGGGCCAGGAGCTGATCGACCATCTTCCGGGTGGTCGATTGCGCATCCAGGCAGACGAAGCCCAGGCGATAGAGGTCTTCCTTGGTGAGTTCAGCCAGTCGGGCCAACGGGTGCTTCACCGGCAGCACAAGCGCGAGCTCGTCACTGGCGTAGGGAACCACCTGCAGCAGTTCATTGAGTTCCGCCGGCAATTCACCGCCAATGATGGCCAGATCGATCTGGCCATTGGCCACACTCCAACCGGTTCTCCGGGTGCTGTGGACCTGGAGCTGCACCGATACCTCCGGGTATTTCTGGCGGAACAAGCCGATCATCCGAGGCATCAAGTAAGTGCCGGTGGTCTGACTCGCACCGACAATCAGGGAGCCACCTTTGAGGTTGTGGAGATCATCCAAAGCCCGACAGGCTTCATGGCACTGGCTGAGGATGCGGTCGCAGTAACTCAGCAGCAAATGGCCGGCTTCCGTCAGCTGTGCCTTGCGCCCGCCGCGATCGAACAGCGACACCTCCAATTGCTTCTCCAGGTTCTGGATCTGAAGGCTGACGGCGGGCTGGGTGACGTAAAGACTGTCGGCGGCTTTCTTGAAGCTGCCCTCGCTAACAATCGCGCGAAGGATCCGCAGTTGGTCGAGGGTGAACGGCAGATCGGCCACCGCGGAACACCCGGGGGAACGTTTGAAATTTAGGACTGCCGGGGCCGCCAGCCAGAATCACGCCCTTCCCAGGCAGCCCCTATGGCCTCCACCCACCACAGCAGCATCGTGATGTTGGTGCTGCTGATCCTGTTTGCGGTGATTCACAGCGGTGGAGCAGCCCTGCGCACCCGAGCTGAGGCCGTGATCGGAGCACGGGCCTGGAGACTGATTTTCGCCGCGGCAAGCATTCCCTCGGCCGTGGTGGTGATCGGATGGTTCCTGGCCCATCGCTACGACGGGGTGCGGCTGTGGAATCTTCAAGGCGTCCCCGGGATGGTGCCTGTGGTGTGGATCGGAACAGCCGTCAGCTTCTTCTTTCTCTACCCAGCCACCTACAACCTGCTGGAGATCCCGGCGGTGCTGAAACCGCAGGTGCGTCTTTACGCCACAGGGATCATCCGCATCAGCCGGCATCCGCAGGCCATCGGTCAAATTCTCTGGTGCCTAACCCACGGCCTCTGGATCGGCAGCAGCTTCATGTTGGTGACCTGCGTGGGCTTAATCGGTCATCACATATTCGCCGTCTGGCATGGCGACCGGCGTTCGAAAGCTCGCTTCGGTGAAGCCTTTGATGAACTCAAGGCCAACACCTCCATCGTGCCCTTCGCCGCGGTTCTGGATGGACGCCAGCAGCTCCAGTGGCAGGAATTCGTCCGACCCGCGCAACTCGGCATCGCCATCGCCGTCGGCATCTTTTGGTGGGCCCATCGCTTCATTCCGACCGCTGCAGGGTTGATGCGCAATTCAGCACTCCAGAACCTCCTGGGCTGAGCTGCCTACACTCGCTTCAACCTGCTGCTTGCGGATGCCCTCGGCCGAGGAACTCGCCTGGCTCATTCCCGTTTTGCCCCTGTTCGGCGCCGTGCTGACCGGGTTGGGATTGATCAGCTTCAACCGCACGATCAACCGATTGCGCAAACCCGTTGCGCTGCTGTTGATTTCCTGTGTCGGTGCAGCTGCGGTACTGAGCTACAGCATCCTGTTCAACCAGCTCAATGGGGCCCCACCGGTCGAGCATCTATTCGTCTGGGCCAGTGCGGGCAGCTTCGTTTTGCCGATGGGCTACGTGGTTGATCCGCTTGGGGCCGTAATGCTCGCGCTGGTCACCACCATCGCCCTGCTGGTGATGGTGTATTCCCATGGCTACATGGCTCACGACAAGGGCTATGTGCGCTTCTTCACCTACCTGGCTCTGTTCAGCAGCTCCATGCTGGGGTTGATCATCAGTCCCAATCTCCTGGAGATCTACGTCTTCTGGGAGCTGGTGGGCATGTGCTCCTACCTGCTGGTGGGCTTCTGGTACGACCGCGATGGTGCCGCCCATGCAGCCCAGAAAGCCTTTGTGGTGAACCGAGTCGGTGACTTCGGCCTGCTACTGGGAATCCTTGGCCTGTTCTGGGCCACCGGCAGTTTTGATTTCCAGGGCATCGCCGATGGTCTGAAGAACGGCCTGGCCAATGGAACGGTGGCCCCATGGGCAGCACTGCTGCTCTGCTTGCTGGTGTTCATGGGTCCGATGGCCAAGTCGGCTCAGTTCCCACTCCATGTCTGGCTGCCCGATGCCATGGAGGGTCCGACACCTATTTCAGCCCTGATTCACGCCGCCACGATGGTGGCTGCAGGGGTTTTCCTGGTGGCCCGCCTCGATCCGCTGTACGCCCAATTCCCCATCATTCAAACGGTGATTGCCGTCGTCGGCACAATCACCTGCTTCCTGGGGGCCTCCATCGCCCTCACCCAGATGGACCTCAAGAAGGGGCTGGCTTACAGCACCGTCTCCCAGCTCGGCTACATGATGCTGGCCATGGGTTGTGGAGCCCCGGTTGCTGGCATCTTTCACCTGGTGACTCATGCCTTCTTCAAGGCCATGCTGTTCCTGGGTTCTGGCTCCGTGATCCACGCCATGGAAGAGGTGGTAGGTCACGAGCCCGTGCTCGCCCAAGACATGCGTCTGATGGGTGGCTTACGCAAAAAGATGCCAGTCACCTCGATCACCTTCTTCATCGGTTGCATCGCCATCAGCGGCATTCCTCCCCTGGCTGGCTTCTGGAGCAAAGACGAAATCCTTGGTCAAGCCTTCAACAGTTACCCCCTGCTGTGGGTGGTGGGCTTCATGACTGCGGGAATGACGGCCTTTTACATGTTCCGCCTGTACTTCCTCACCTTTGAAGGGGAGTTCCGCGGCAACGACACCGCCATGCAGACCCAACTGCTCACGGCAGCTGGCAAGGATCCTGCGGAACACCATCCCCATGGCGGCAGCGTGCACGAGTCCGCCTGGCCCATGGCCGCACCCTTGGCGGTGTTGGCGGTGCCTTCGGTGCTCATTGGTCTTCTCGGAACACCCTGGAACAGCCGCTTTGCAGGGCTGCTGAATCCTGAGGAAGCTCTCGAGATGGCAGAACAGTTCAGCTGGGGGGAATTCCTGCCACTGGCTGGGGCTTCAGTGGCTATCTCCGTCGCGGGCATCACCCTGGCTGTTCTGGCCTATGCCCTGCATCGGATCGATCTGGGTGAAATGGTGGCTGGCCGCTTCCCCACGGTGAATGCCTTCTTCGCCAATAAGTGGTATCTCGATGTGGTCAACGAAAAGTTGTTTGTGCGAGGCAGCCGCAAACTGGCCCGAGAGGTTCTCGAAGTGGACGCGAAGGTTGTTGATGGTGTTGTCAACCTCACCGGACTTCTCACCCTCGGAAGCGGCGAGGGTCTGAAGTATCTCGAGACCGGACGCGCTCAGTTCTATGCCCTGATCGTGTTCGCTGGAGTGATTGCTCTGGTGGTGCTGTTCGGCGTCATCGGCGGGCCGATCTCTTAAGTCTCAATCGGACATGTGTGTCATCGCCTATCGAGGTGATGACACAGCGCCCATGATTTCTACGATCCAACCAGTAAGGGTCGGATTCACAGCGTGTTCGAATTCGCAGTCGCCGGACTTGGCGACCCGGTGCAGGCCACAGTGCCATGGCTGAGCCTATCGATCCTGGTTCCGATCGTGGGTGCACTGCTGGTTCCTCTCGTTCCCGATGAAGGGGACGGCAAAAAGGTGCGCTGGTATGCCCTGATCGTGACGCTGATCACCTTTCTGATCACCGTTGCGGCGTACCTGACCGGCTATGACCCCAGCCTGAGTGGCCTGCAGCTGTCCGAACGGGTGAGCTGGCTGCCCGATCTGGGGCTCACTTGGGCGGTTGGAGCGGATGGGCTCTCGATGCCGCTGATTCTGCTCACCAGCTTCATCACAACCCTGGCTTGCCTGGCTGCTTGGCCGGTGAGTTTCAAACCGCGCTTGTTTTATTTCCTGCTGCTGGCCATGGACGGCGGCCAGATCGCCGTCTTCGCGGTGCAAGACATGCTGCTGTTCTTCCTGGCCTGGGAGCTGGAGCTGATCCCGGTGTATCTACTTCTGGCCATCTGGGGCGGCAAGAAACGCCAGTACGCAGCCACAAAATTCATTCTCTACACCGCTGGCAGCTCCCTGTTCATTCTTTTGGCCGCCTTGGCCATGGGATTCTTCGGCGGTGGCACCCCCAGCTTTGAGTACACCGCTCTTGCCGCCAAGGACTTCGGCACGGGCTTTCAACTGCTCTGCTACGCCGGGCTGCTGATCGCCTTCGGCGTGAAACTGCCGATCGTGCCGCTGCACACCTGGCTCCCGGATGCCCATGGCGAAGCCACAGCACCGGTGCACATGCTTCTGGCCGGCATCCTGCTGAAGATGGGGGGCTATGCCCTGCTGCGGTTCAACTGCGAACTGCTGCCAGCGGCCCACGCTCAGTTCGCACCGCTGCTGATTGTGCTGGGGGTGGTCAACATCATCTACGCCGCCCTCACCTCTTTCGCCCAGCGCAACCTGAAGCGAAAGATCGCCTACAGCTCGATCAGCCACATGGGTTTCGTGCTGATCGGCGTGGGCAGCTTCAGTGCCCTCGGCACCAGTGGCGCCATGCTCCAGATGATCAGCCACGGGTTGATCGGGGCCAGCCTGTTCTTCCTCGTGGGTGCCACCTACGACCGCACCCACACCCTTCAGCTGGATGAGATGGGGGGCATTGGCCAGAAGATGCGGATCATGTTCGCGCTGTGGACCGTTTGTGCCCTCGCATCCCTGGCTCTGCCAGGCATGAGTGGATTCGTCAGTGAATTGATGGTGTTTGCAGGTTTCGCAACCGATGAGGCCTACACCCTGCCCTTCCGCGTGGTGATCTGCGCACTGGCCGCTGTTGGCGTGATTCTCACGCCGATCTATCTGCTCTCGATGCTGCGGGAGATCTTCTTCGGCAAAGAGAAGGAGGAGCTGGTGTCCCACACCAACCTGGTGGATGCGGAGCCGCGTGAGGTGTACATCATCGGTTGCCTGCTGGTGCCGATCATCGGAATTGGGCTCTATCCCAAGCTGATGACCGACAGCTACCGCAGCTCAATTGAAGCCCTGGTGAACCGAAACCTGGGCGCCATGGAGCAGGTGATGTCACCAACGGCCCCCTTGATTCGAGGCCAAGCAACGGTTCCGGCAGTGATCCAGGCCCCCATCGTGGGCACTTCATAAAACACGTATCGATTCTTGTTCGGGAGCTACCAACTGTCCGTAAGTTGAATTATCGCTCCTCCAGAACATGCGCCAGATCAACTTCGGCCTGATCTTCTCCTTTGGATTGATCACCGTGTTTTTCACGCTGGCGAACACCAACGCAACCACCGTGCATGTGTTGCCAGGCATGGAATACACCCTGCCTCTTGCCGGTTTGTTGCTTCTGGTGGCTGGATTCGGTGCAGTAGCGGCGTGGTTTTTTGCCGCCTGGACGGGAATGCTCAACAACGTGGATCAATTCTCCAAAGCCAACGAATTTGAAGCGCAGCAGGTGCGCATCCAAGAGCTGGAAACCGACCTCAACCGCTATCGCTCCACCGTTGAAACCCAGTTGGGTCTCCTCCCCGCCGCCACCGTGACCGCCAGCGCTGCCGAAGGTGATGAATCCGGCGACAACTCGGCCGACTGAGGCCTGATCGCGCTGATGAATCGCTGAAACAGCCCCCTGGCAGCAACCGTTTGCGCCCGATACCTTGCCGGAAGAGGGTGAATTGACTTGCTCCAGGTGGCTCCCAACGACGGCGCTGATGCTGGAGCCCGCCTCGCGATCCGGCTGTTGCAGAACGCAGCGGAGAGTGGAGATCTCGATCCGTGGGATGTCGATGTGATCGCTGTCATCGACGGATTTCTGGATCAACTCAGACAACGCATCGAGGTTCCCGGTCAGGTGGCTGCCGTCTTGGCCGGACGGGGCGGCAGTTATGAACGGGACCTAGCCGAAAGCAGCGAAGCCTTTCTGGCCGCCTCTGTACTGGTGGGGCTCAAAGCAGAAATGCTCGAGGCCAGCATGCTGCCTCCCGCCCCGGAGATCGAAGACCACTTCGACGCAGACTTTGATGAGCAGGGCTGGCTTGATCCCGCCTTCGATCTGCCCCGACGGCCGGAGAAGCACCTGCTGCGGCGGCCCGTCGCTCCACCGCCATTAAGACGCCCCGTCACCCTTGGGGAGCTGATCGAACAACTGGAATCGATCGCAGAGCAACTGGAATCGGACGAACTGGAGGCGCGACGGCGGAAACGGCAGAAGCGCTACAGCAACCGTGAAGCCATCGCCCAGGTCGCTGGACTGGCCCACCGCGAAAAACTCCCGGAAACCACCGCAGCGCTGGGGGTGTTTCTCAACGGTTGGGAGACTGCCCTGGACTGGGTGGGCTTCGATCAACTCGTGGAGCGTTGGGAGGTCGCCGCAGCCGCTGACCTTGACCGTGACCGAGTCGGGGTGTTCTGGGCTCTGCTGTTTCTCTCCTCCCAAGGCCGGGTTGAACTCGAGCAGGAGGGCTGGCTTCACGGCCCCTTGCGACTGAAATTCATCCCTGCCAGTGGCACCGCGACACAACTACCGATCCGCAGCCTTCAGGTGCCAGATCCGTCGCCGACCCGGACAGTCGTGGCGGCTTAAGACCGGGTCTATGGTCACTACCTTGTACTGACCCCCGTGAAACGCCAATGAAGGCGATGATTCTGGCGGCTGGCAAGGGGACGCGGGTTCAACCGATCACGCATGTGATCCCCAAGCCGATGATTCCAATCCTGCAGAAGCCGGTGATGGAATTCCTGCTGGAACTGCTCAAGGAGCACGGTTTCACCGAAGTGATGGTGAACGTCTCCCACCTCGCCGAAGAGATTGAAAATTACTTCCGGGATGGCCAGCGTTTTGGCGTTGAAATTGCGTACAGCTTCGAAGGACGGATTGAAGACGGAGAACTGATCGGCAACGCGCTGGGATCCGCCGGCGGACTCAAAAAAATCCAAGACTTCCAGCACTTCTTCGACGACACCTTCGTGGTGCTCTGCGGTGATGCACTGATCGATCTTGACCTCAGCGAAGCGTTGCGTCTGCACCGTGAGAAGGGTGCCATCGCCAGCCTTGTCACCAAGCGGGTCCCCAAGGATCAGGTGAGCAGCTACGGCGTTGTAGTCACGGATGACCAGAACAGAATTTCAAGCTTTCAGGAAAAACCCAGCGTTGAGGAAGCCCTCAGCGACACCATCAACACCGGCATCTACATTTTCGAGCCGGAAATCTTCGAGCACATCCCCTCGGGTCAGCCCTTTGACATCGGCTCTGATCTGTTCCCGAAACTGGCCGAGCTCGGGGCACCCTTCTATGCCATTCCGATGGATTTCGAATGGGTGGATATCGGCAAAGTTCCCGACTACTGGCAAGCCATCCGCAGTGTGTTGATGGGCGATGTGCGTCAGGTCGGAATCCCCGGCAAGGAGGTGCGCCCCGGGGTTTACACCGGCCTGAATGTGGCCGCCAACTGGGACAAAATCAACGTCTCCGGACCCGTTTACGTGGGCGGGATGACCAAAATCGAAGACGGTGCAACGATCATCGGACCCACCATGATCGGCCCGAGCTGCCACATCTGTGAGGGTGCCACGGTGGACAATTCGATCATCTTTGACTATTCGCGCATCGGCGCCGGCGTCCAGCTTCTAGAGAAGCTGGTGTTCGGCCGCTATTGCGTGGGCAAGGACGGCGATCACTTCGACCTGCAGGAAGCATCCCTCGACTGGTTGATCACCGACGCCCGGCGTCAGGATTTAGTGGAACCGTCCCCCCAGCAGAAAGCCATGGCTGAGCTGCTGGGTACAGATCTCACCCAGGCAGCGAGCTGAGTCCGGCTCGATCCAAAATCATCGGGATACGCTCCTCCGCCTTGATCGCCATCAAGTGCACACCACTGACGATGCCGAGATAACGCTTCACCTGCTCAGCGGCGATGGCCACCCCCTCCATTGCGGGATGCTCCGAACACTCAAGCCGATGGATCAATTCATCGGGGATGCATGCCCCGGGCACAACACGGTTAATGAACCGGGCATTCTTGGCTGACTTCAACAGAAACACACCGGCCAACACCGGCAGACCCAGGGGCGCAGCCAGCTCATGCTGAAAGCGCTCAAGAGCTGAAGGATCCATCACCATCTGGGTTTGAACGAAGCGGGCTCCCGCGGCCTGCTTGCGATGCAACCGGCGCTGTAAACCGCTCCAGCTCCTGGATTGCGGATCAGCGGCACACCCGGCGAACAGCGTGGTCTCCCCGTCCGGCAGGGTGCCCTGAACGGGATCGACACCGCTGTTGAGAGCCTGCACCTGCTGCAACAGCTTCACAGACTCGAATTCATTGACCGGACGCGCATCCGCCTGGTCTCCCGCGCGCACCGGATCTCCGGTGAGACACAACAGATTGCGGATCCCCAACGCGTGGGCCCCAAGGAGATCAGCCTGCAAGGCGATGCGGTTGCGATCCCGACAGGCCATCTGCAAGACGGGCTCCAGACCGGCCTCAAGCAGCAACTTGCAGGACGCCAGGCTGCTCATGCGCATCACGGCCCGGCTGCCATCGGTCACGTTCAGCGCATGAACGCGGCCCCGCAGCGATTCAGCCATGGACAACATATGCGTCGGATCCGCACCACGAGGCGGCATCACCTCGGCCGTGAGGACCTGATTGCCGGCCTCAATCGCGCGCTGAAGCGCCGTCCTCAAATCCCGTTCCATTTCACCGGCCCACTATGCAGGATCGGAGCAACGGTCCGGACTAGCATGACGCCATCGGTGGTCACTCATGTCCTCCCTCGACGGAATTGATCCCCTTGGGATCTCCCTCTCAGCCAGGGAGGTCGAGATCATTGAACTCGTGGCAGAAGGACTGACCAATCAAGAAATCGCCGACCGTCTCACCATCAGCAAACGAACGGTCGACAACCACGTGAGCAACGTGTTCACCAAAACCGGTTCCAAGAACAGGGTTGCTCTACTCAACTGGGCGATGGACAACGGCAAGATCTGCCGGGACGGCTTCAATTGTTGCGTCCTTCCAGAAAACGATCCCCCCTCACCCTGATGGTGGAGATGACAGGTTCCGGAAGACTTTGCAAGGAGCTGGGACCGACAGGAATCCGAAACAAGGTGGCGTATTCGAGGCAAGCCTCAACACTTGATCCCGCAAAACGGAGCATTCCAGTTGTGTCGTAAAGACCCACCACTGGAAACGATCACCGATCAGAACCCCTCAAAGCTAAAGGAAATCTGAAGATAAATCCAGCCCGGCCTTAAATCCAGCCCAAACGGCATCGATCCTGCAGCGGCCAAGCCTGAATCGGGTGCTGCGACAGCACCGCATTGCTCCAACGGGACTCCCCTGTGATCTCCTGACCGCACCAGGGCGGAATCACCAGGTCAACCTGAGCCGATGCAAGCTCCACCTCCGCCAGCACCAGGGGCGCATTCTCCCCCTGAAAACAATCCACAACCCAGTCTCCACCAGGGCAATCCAGCTGATGACGGACTTTTTCCAGACGGTGCGGAGCCAGATCCCAGAGGGCCTCGGCATCCGCCACCGGAATTGGATATTCGAACTCGTGGCGTACCAGACCAACGGCATCAGCAGCAGCTTTAAGGGTGAGCCAGGCCTCATCCCTTCCGCGCAGTCGCATCCGGACCGTCACCCCCTCAGCACTAGCGGCCAGGTACCCCTGTCGTAGGGCCTGCCCGGGGCCGGCACTGCTGCGCCAGGCGTCAGAACGCACCAGAAAACGTCGTTCGATCTCCAGAGCCATGAATCAATTCTGGGACGGCTGCGCCGCCTGCAGGCTTCCCGCCCAGTGAAGCTTGTGCGACAGCGTTCTGTAATAGGAGGGACTTTGGTTCAGCAGCACCATCAGGGCATGGTGACGCGCCTGCTGAACGACACAGCACTCGCCTGGTTCCAGAACTGTGCAGCCCACACCGTCCTTCCAGAGCTTGATGCGGTGATCGCCGGCACCCAGGGGCCAAATCGTCAACCTTGCCCGGGGTGGCACCACCAGCGTTCGGCTGGAAAGACTCATCGGGCAGATCGGGGCGACGATGATGGCATCAATACCGGGATGCAGGATCGGCCCTCCCGCCGCCAGGGCGTAACCGGTGGATCCGGTCGGCGTGGACAGGATCAGGCCATCTCCACGCACCTGGTCGACCACTTCTCCATCGATCTCCAACTCCAGGGTGCAAGTGGGCGAAATCTCATCGCGATAGGCCCTCAGATAGAAGTCGTTGAAGGCCCAGTGGTGCTCTTCGTCATCTTCCAGATCCGGCTGTTGCAACAGGCCAG
Source organism: Synechococcus sp. MU1648 (assembly GCF_023630615.1). Taxonomy (NCBI): domain Bacteria; kingdom Bacillati; phylum Cyanobacteriota; class Cyanophyceae; order Synechococcales; family Synechococcaceae; genus Synechococcus; species Synechococcus sp. MU1648. The sequence continues at coordinate 68,375 of NZ_JAKUHI010000008.1, read as the reverse complement.
GGGACGCCGTTCGTTCTTCAGCGGAGCGGCGATCGACCATGGCCTGAAGCATCATGCGCCGTTCGATCGCGAACTGATCGTCCTGAAGTCGCTGCCAGATCTGATCGCCACGCAACACCCGGCGATCGTGGGTGAGAAAGCCCAGATGCCCTCCCACATTGATGCTCAGGATCGGGATGTCATGCACCGCAAGATGACGGGCAGCCCCAAGAACCGTGCCATCCCCCCCAAGCACCAGAGCAAGGTCGGGCAAAGCATCTTCAACAGCCAGCAAGCCAGGGAAAGGGTTCACCCTCGGCCCTGACATCGCGGTCACAACATGCGTTCCAAGGGCTTTGAGCTCCTTGGCGCATTGGCGAGCTTCCCTCTGAGCAGGCTGACTATCGGCCCGATAGATCACCCAGACCCGATCGAGACGCATGATCCAGGTGTGCGGGAATTACCAGCGCAGCAGGTTGAACTGCTCCATGTCGACGGTAACGCGATTGCGATAAAGCGACAGCAGGATCGCGAGACCGACCGCAGCTTCAGCAGCAGCCACCGTGATCACAAACACAGCAAACACCTGACCTCGGATCAGATCGCCATCCACAAAGGATGAGAAGGCCATCAGATTGATGTTCACGCCATTGAGCATCAGCTCGATGCTCATCAACACCCGAACGGCGTTGCGGCTGTTGATCAGTCCCCAGACACCGATGCAGAACAACATTGCGGCCACCAGGAGGTAAGCCTGCAGGGAAGGAAGCGTTGAAAGGAAATCGCTCATCAGTCCGCTCGGTTCATCAGCAAGGGAGTACGGGCCTTCTCGATCAGGCCCTGGTCAGCCACTTCACCGGTGACCACATCGGTAGCCAACACATCGCGGCGGGCCAAAACGATCGCTCCGATCATGGCCATTAGCAGCAGCACTGAAGCCACCTCAAACGGCAAGAGGTAGTCAGTGAACAGGTGTTCACCGATGCGGGCGGTGGCCTCCTCACCCACGGCGGCGGGGCCTGGAAGCGACCAAGGCGTGGTCACCACAACGCGGACCAGAAGAGCCAGCAGACCGGCGCAGACGCCAGCTGACACCACCCGTCGGGTGGTGAGGTTGGCGATGGCCTTCAAATCCTCCCGTTTGTTCACGAGCATGATCGCGAACAGGATCAGCACATTGATGGCGCCGACATAGACCAGGATCTGGGCAGCGGCCACGAAGCTCGCATTGAGCAGCAGATAGAGCCCTGCAACAGCTGTGAACACACCGCCAAGCAGAAAGGCGGAATAGACGATGTTGCTGAGTAGCACCACACCCAGGGCACCAACCACCACAACGGCAGACAGCACCAGGAAACAGATCAGCTCGGTGGTGGTCGCGATGGTCATACGTCGCCCTCCTTGTCCTCACTGGAGGATTGTCCCTCATCCTTGACGGCTGGCTTCTGCGGCGGCGTGAGGGTCTCCAGAACCTGGGAGGGAAGCTGGCCGGCCCGCGGGCGATCTGCAGGCACGGTGTGGGGATCCAACTCTCCTGCGGGGAGATATGCCAGCTCGCGCAATGGAATCACCGAAGGATCCGTGGTGACGCTGGTGGGGAGCCGCCCCAAGGCAACGTTGTCGTAGTTGAGGCTGTGGCGATCAAACGCAGCCAGCTCATACTCCTCAGTCATCGAGAGGCAGTTGGTGGGGCAGTACTCCACGCAATTACCGCAGAAAATACAAACGCCGAAGTCAATGGAATAATTCCGCAGCTCCTTTTTCTTCGTCGCCTTGTTCATCACCCAATCCACCACCGGCAGGTTGATCGGGCACACCCTCACGCACACCTCACAGGCGATGCACTTGTCGAATTCGTAGTGAATCCGGCCCCGATAACGCTCGGACGGAATGAGCTTCTCGTAGGGGTACTGCACCGTGACCGGACGGCGCTGCATGTGGTCAAACGTGACCGAAAAGCCTTGGGCCAGATTCCGGGCTGCATCGACTGCATCCCGGGTGTAATCACCGACCTGTTTGAGGAAGCCGAACATGGTCTGAAGGGGAGAGAACGAAGCGGAGCCGGAAGCGCAGAAATCCTAGGTAGGAAAACCTAGCCGCCGAATGCAACGGGGAAAGCGAGCTTGAGGGCTGCTGTCACCAGAAGATTCACCAGAGACAGGGGCAGCAGGAACTTCCAGCCCAGGTCCAGCAGCTGGTCAATGCGCACGCGGGGGGTGGTCCAGCGCAGCAGGATGGCCACGAACACCAGCAGATAGGCCTTGAGCACCGTCATCACGATGCCAACCGTCCCGGTGATCACCTGCACCACCGGTGCATCGATGGGCTGGTTCAACCAGCCAGCCAGCCACTCCACAGGGATTGGGAAGCCCCAGCCACCGAGATACAGAACACTGACCAGAACGGCGGAGAGCACCAAATTGATGTATCCGGCCAGATAGAAGAGGGCAAACTTCATGCCCGCGTATTCGGTCTGGTAGCCGGCGACCAACTCTTCTTCGGCTTCAGGGAGGTCGAAGGGAAGGCGCTCGCACTCAGCCAGGGCACAGATCCAGAAAATCAGGAAGCCCACCGGCTGACGCCAAATGTTCCAGCTGAGGATGCCTGCTCCGGTCTGCTGATCAACGATGTCGACCGTGCTCAGCGAGTTGGTCATCATCACCACGGCAAGCACTGCTAAAGCAAGGGGGATCTCGTAGCTGATCGACTGCGCTGCTGCCCTTAGGCCGCCAAGAAGCGAATACTTGTTATTGGAGGCATAACCGCTCATCAGCAGACCGATGGGCTGAATACTGCTGAAGGCGATCCAAAGAAAGATCCCAACGCCAACGTTGCTAATCAGCAGGTTCTGGCCAAAGGGGATGATCAGCCAGGAAATGATCACCGGCACCACCACCAGCACCGGGCCGAGGGTGAACAGCAGGCTGTCGGCCCGCGCCGGAATGATGTCTTCCTTGACCAACAGCTTGAGGCCGTCCGCCAGAGGCTGAAGCACGCCCAGGGCACCGGCATATTCCGGACCGATCCGCTGCTGAACGGCGGCGGAAATCTTGCGTTCCAACCAAACCGACACGAGAACACCCACCACTGCAGCCACCAGGACCAGCAGCATCGGCAGCGGCAGCCAGAGCAGTCTCGCCACTTCTGGAGAGAGGCCTAAGCCTTGCAGCGCCTGGCTAAAGCTCAATTCCAGGTCAAGTCCCGGACTCACCATGGTGTCGACGGAAGTGGGTGCAACTTAGGCGGCCGGAGCCGAAACTCGCTCCTCGATGGGCATCCAGGAGCGTGGCTGTGACCCGGAATAGATCTGCGAGGGCCGAAAAATCCGGTTCGCCCCCAGCTGCTCACGCCAATGGGCCAGCCATCCGGCGACCCTGGCGATCGCGAAGACAGGCGTGAACAGATCCCTGGGAATACCGAGCTTGCGGTAAACGAGCCCGGAATAGAAATCCACGTTGGGATAAATGCCTTTCGGGCCGAGCCGGGATTCCGCTTCCTGCTCAATCGCCCGGGCCACGTCGTAGAGGTCGTCATGGCCAAAGCTGTCAAACATCTCCTCAACCAGCGACTGAAGGATCACAGCGCGGGGATCTTTGACCTTGTACTCGCGGTGGCCGAAACCCATAACCTTCCGCTTGGACGCAACGGCATCGTCGAGGAAGGCACCGGCGTTCTCGGGGCTTCCCACTTGCTCCAGCATGGCGAGAACATCTTCATTGGCGCCGCCGTGGAGCGGCCCCGCCAGGGTGCCGACGGCCGAGGCCACCACGGCATAGGGATCCGTCAGGGTGCTGGCGGTGACACGGGCACTAAAGGTGCTCGCATTGAGGCTGTGCTCGGCATGAAGCATCAAACAGCGATCAAAAATGCGCGCCGCCAGGGGATCAGGCTCCCGCTCCGTGAGCATGTACAGGAAATTGGCGGAGTAGGCCAGATCATCCCGAGGCTGAATCGGATCTTGGCCTTTGCGAATCAGCTGAAACGCCGCCACCATCGTCGGGATCTTGGCAATCAGCCGCACCACCGCGTCATAGATGTATTGCGGGTCGTCAATGGCCCGGCGGGAATAAAACAGGCCGAGGGATGCTGCACTTGATTGCAGGGCATCCATCGGATGGCCGCTGGCCGGGAAGCACTTCATCATGTCCCGCACCCGGAAGCTGACACGCCGGTGCATCTGCACCGCGTGCTCAAACTGCGCCAACTGATCGCGGCTCGGCAGCTCTCCCCAGATCAGCAGGTAGGCCGTCTCCAGAAAGCTGCTGTTGGCTGCCAGATCCTGCATCGGGTAGCCGCGATAGGTGAGCAGCCCCTGGTCTCCATCGATATCGCAGATGCCCGACTGGGTCGCCGGAACACCGTCGAGGCCTGGCCGCAGTTCGATCCCGGTCCGCGCATGGCGCAGGTCTCCTGTCTGCTGCTGGGCCACCACCTGATTGCCTCTATCAGCAACCTAAATCTTCAATCGACAGTGCCGGGCGAAGCAAGGCCTGCAACTGCCACTGGCCCGCCGAACAATGCAGCTGGATCACGCCGGCTTTCTTCAACAGCAGGCCACCAGGGGGACACCCCAGAAGCATGCAGGCCAGGTCTCCAAGATCCGGCTCATGGCCCACCAGGCCGAGCCGTCCATCGACCGAGCTCAGCAGCGTTTCAAGGGCCCCTCCTGGCTTGAGGCGTTCGTCCACCACAAGGCGTGAGGCGAGCCCCGCCTCTAGGGCCAGTTCCGCCGTTTGCAGTGCCCTGCGGTAAGGACTGGACAACAGGCGATCGAGCCTCAGCCCCCGTCGCACCAAGGCTGCCATCACCAGTTGCGTGCGCTGACGCCCGGCCGCGGTGAGGGGGCGATCCGGATGATCCCGCCCCGCCTGGCGGGGTTCTGCGATGCCATGCCGCAGCAGAACCAGTTCAGCCGAGTTCGAGGCGGGCATGCAAAGGAATCTCGGTACCGCCCTGCTCCAGACGATCAGCGTCGACGGCGAACGCCAGACCCCTGACCTGGTCCTGCAAGGGCCGCCCTGCCATCACCTGCAGCAGCCCCCACGGCCGCCATTGACCCAACAGTGATCGAGCCGGGGCATCCGCCAAAAGAAGAGCCTGCACGGGCTGGGAGGCCGATACGAGCTCCTGCCACTGGTTCACGAGAGGCTGAAGGGCACGTCCGTTCTGACGCTGCGCCAGAGCCATCAACGACTCACCCCACCAGTTCAGAGAGGACGAGCTGACCTGAGCCACAGCCAGCTGGGCATCCACTCCAGGCTGGCGTCCCCGCTGGCGAACAAGACGCGTCCACACACTCAAGACCTCACCATCTCCGTCCAGCTCAGACCGGGTCAGGCCTTGCTCCTGCAGACGTGCATCCACCGCATCCCTGGCGGGACTTTGAGAGCGCGTGGCCAAGAGCCAGCCCTCGGACTGGTCTTGCCAGAGAAGAGGGCCTTCATCGGACTGAACAACAGCATCTGCAGCCGGCTGGTCCCGCAACTGCTGCGCGAGAACCGGGCCGAACCACTGGGCCAGCGGATGGCTTTCGCCCGGATCCAACAGACGTGCTGGACTTTGCAGCTGCGCCAGCCAACGGCCATGTCCACCAGCCGAGGCGGTCAGATCCGTCAGGTCAGGCCATGGGGCGGAAGCAATGGCTTGCTGGAACCCGAGCCGCCCATCCACCGCAAGGGTCGAACCCTCCGGCCGAAGCGAAGCCACAAGCCCGTTCAGATCCTCGCGTTGGGCTACCACCTCAGGAAACTGCAACCAATGCTGAAGGGCGTGTGGCGATGCCGTCAGCAGCGCCACACCCTGACCGAGATCAGCGACCTGACGCTGCAGACGTTCATCCCCCAGCTGATGCTGATCCGGAAGCTGAGAGACATCGAGGGCCTGCTCCAGCACGCCCCGGCCTGAGGCCACCAAGAGCAGGTCGTCATCAATCAAGGCCGTGGCCAGAGGTTGGGGGTCATGCCCCACCAAGGCCCCCTGGCCGCTGATCACACCGATGCCGCGGTAACTGCTGATCTGCAGATCGGTGCCCGCCAGGCTGCGGGTCTGCCAGAACCGTTGCAAGAAACGCCTGGCGCCATCGTCATCCCGACTGGTCAAGGCCAGAACCCAGCCGGCGTTGGAGGCGCCATCGGTGAGGGTGAGGCTGACTTCCTCACCAAGCCAGGGCTCCAGCTCAAGACCGAACTGCAGGCCCGCCAAGGCGAAGACCCCCTCACGCCACTGCCGTGCACCATCGCGGGCATCGCGGCGTTCCGATGCAGGGGCGACGGCCTGGGCATAGGCGGGCAGACGTCTGAGATCGGCCAGCCAGTGCAGGGATAAATCGGCATCCCTCGGCACAAAGCGAGCCGCCCGGGGCAGACGCAAAGGCTGCTCAGCCAGATGAAGGGGGCTCTGGCGATCCATGGTCCAAAGCAGACCAGCAGCCAGAAGAAGCAGCGACAGCAGCACAGCGCCGGCAGCGCTGAGGAAGGGGCGGGCCTTCATGGGCCGGCGTTCTCGGATCCCTTCATCTTTGTCCATCAACGCAGAATGGCGCCATGGGCCAATCCCAACCACAACCAATCCAAGCCTCCGAATTGCAGCAGTGGCTGCAAAGTGAGCAGCCTTCACCCCAGCTGGTGGATGTGCGTGAGGCGGCTGAGCTCGCGATCGCACCTTTCCCCGGCGCAGTTCTGCACCGACCCCTAAGCCAATCCAATGAATGGCTCACGACGCTGCAAGCTGACCTCAAACCCGATCAAGCGGTGGTGGTGGTTTGCCATGCAGGCGTTCGCAGCTACCACTTCGGCCTGTGGCTGCTGGACCAGCCCTGGGGCCTCGAGGTATGGAACCTTGAGGGAGGAATTGATGCCTGGAGCCTGCAGGTGGATCCCAGCGTTCCCCGCTACTGATGAGCAAGCCCCTGTCCCTTCGGCAAGAACAGGTGCTTCAGGCGACGGTGCACCATTACGTCGACACCATGGAACCGGTGGGAAGCCGCACCCTGGTGCAACGCTTCGGCATCCCAGCCAGCTCAGCCACCGTTCGCTCCGCCATGGGGGCTCTAGAACGTCGTGGTCTGCTGCATCAACCGCACACCTCAGCCGGACGCATTCCCAGTCCGATGGGATACCGGCACTACGTGAATGCGCTGCTGCCTGAACCAGGCGTTGCCGTTCAGCACCTGGAACGGGAGCTGACGGGCCTAAGCCTGCGCTGGGCGGGTCTCGATGACCTGCTGATGCATCTGGCGCGGCGACTAACGGATTTCACCGGCCTGATGAGCCTGATCACCCAACCGCAGCAGGAGAACCGCCAACTGGAGACGATCCGTCTGGTGCCGAGTGGTGATCGACTGCTGGTGATGCTGGTGGAAGCCAATGGCAGCGCCAGCCATCTCAACCTGCGCCTGCCGCACGGCGCCGAAGCCGAACTCACCGCAATGGAACGCTGGGCGTCGGCGCAGCTCGAAGAGGGCGAGCTGAACTGGGAGGCACTGCCCAGGCAGTTGCAACGCAGCGGCGCTGTGCTGCGCAGCGCCCTCGACCAGCCCACTCCCACCAACAACCCCACGTCTGTAGTGGTGCATGGCCTCTCAAGGCTGGTGAGCGAACCGGAATTTGAAAGCACGGCAAGCCTTCGACCGCTGCTGGAACTGATCGACGAAGAACCCTGCACCTTGATAAGTCGCGGTGCATCCGCACGGGTGTGGATCGGCGGCGAGCATCCGCAGCCTGCGTTGGAGGCGTGTGCGGTGGTTCAAGCCCCCTATCGCTGCAACGAGGGGCTCGGGCACGTGGCCCTCGTAGGTCCCATGCGCATGGCCTACGCCACGGCACGCGCTGCGGTGCAGTGCGTAGCCCGACATCTTGAGTTGCTGCTGGCTTGATACCTGAGCTCTAAAGCTGATCCCCCAGCTTCTCGGCCACGGTGTTGACGTCCTTGTCGCCTCGGCCGGAGCAATTGATCACCACTTCAGTGCCCTCGGCCAGGGTTGGGCAGAGCTGCTCCAGCCAAGCGAAGGCGTGAGCGGTTTCCAGGGCCGGAATGATTCCCTCCAGCTCACTCACCAACCGCAGGGCATCCAGGGCCTGCTGATCGGTGACGGCCGCATATTCCGCCCGGCCGATTTCACGCAGGTAGCTGTGCTCAGGGCCGACACCGGGATAGTCGAGACCAGCCGAGATGGAGTGGGCCTCCATCACCTGGCCGTCGCCGTCCTGCAGCAACAGGCTCATGGCGCCATGGAGAACGCCGGCACGGCCTTCGGTGATCGTTGCGGCGTGGCGGCCTGTCGCCACGCCATCGCCGGCGGCCTCAACGCCGATCAGGCGAACAGAGGTGTCCTGAACGAAGGGGTGGAACAGACCCATGGCATTGGAGCCACCACCCACACAGGCCATCAACACATCCGGCAGCCGTCCGAAGGCCTCCTGACACTGCTGCTTGGACTCTTCACCAATCACCGCGTGGAAATCCCGCACCAACATCGGATAGGGATGCGGGCCAGCGACGGAGCCCAGGATGTAGTGGGTGGACTCGACGTTGGTCACCCAGTCGCGGATGGCTTCACTGGTGGCGTCCTTAAGGGTGGCGGTGCCCGCCGTCACCGGTTGGACCGTGGCGCCCAGCAAGCGCATGCGAAACACATTGAGGGCCTGGCGGCGCATATCTTCCGCACCCATGTAGATCACGCACTCGAGGCCGAAGCGGGCACAAACCGTGGCCGTAGCGACGCCGTGCTGGCCCGCACCGGTCTCAGCAATGATTCGCTTCTTGCCCATGCGCAGCGCCAGCAGGGCCTGCCCCAGAGCGTTGTTGATCTTGTGCGCACCGGTGTGGTTGAGATCTTCTCGCTTCAGCCAGATGCGGGGGCCACCGTCGGAGCGGCGGTAATGAGCAGTAAGACGCTCAGCTTCGTAGAGCGGTGTCGCCCGACCGACGTAGTTCTTCAGCAGGCGGTTGAGCTCAGCAGTGAAGGCCGGATCATTCCAGGCCTGGGCGGCCGCCTGCTCCAACTCCGCCAAAGCCGGCATCAGGGTTTCAGGCACGTACTGCCCCCCGAATCGGCCAAAGCGACCATGGGCGCCGGGACGAACCGCCGGCTGCAAGCTGGAGGGATCCGGAGTGCTGGCGTTGGGCAAAGTGCTGGTCACGGATCGACGTTGGAGCGTCGGCTCAGCGTAAGCAGGCGATCACACGGTGCCGTGGGTCGCAGGCACGGATGCTGGGATTCCGGAACCCGGCCTCCTGCAGCGCTGCGGGCAGATCCAGGGCGAAGTACTGCTCAATGAAGGGCTCTGTGCTCTTGAGCAACGTGGCCACCGGCGCCGGCAAGCGCTGCAGCACGGACGAGCCAGGGTCCTGATCCACCATCAGCAGAACACCACCAGGCCGCAGCAACCGGGCCGCTTCGGCCAGGACAGCACGGGTCGCCCCCTGGGGAAGCTCATGGCAGACGAACTGCAGGCTGACCAGATCGACTGAACCCGAGGCCAGCCCGGTGGCTTCGGCGGCGGCATGTCGCCAGTCATGCACAAGGCCCTGGGGGTCACGCACGCGGGCCACCGACAGCATCTCTGGCGACAAATCCAGGCCGATCAGCGTCGGAGTGTGCACAGAGCTGGCTGCGGCACGGGCGTTCAGCCAGCGGGCCAGGGCCTGGGTGCTCACCCCGACGGAACAGCCCAGATCCACGACACGGTCGATCGATGCGGGGAGCAACGGTTCTGCCACAGCATGGATGGCATCGCGGAGTCGTGCCTGAGCCTCGGCAGGCTTCAGCGGCTCCTCCGGCCAAACCCGCAAGGCCATGGCATCGGTGGCCTGCTCTGCTTCAGCGGCAGCCTGCCAGCAGAGGTTGCCCTGCTCATAGGCATGGAATCGAGATAGGTAATAGGCCGGCGGGGTGAGACCTGCCGTAGTGCTGGCAGCCAGCAACGGTGCTGCCGCCTGCTGCAGCTCCTTGCGTCGGGCCCGCCAAGGAATGCCGTTGCGCTCAGCCGTACGAATGATCAGCTGCCGCGCCTGGAAGAACAGGGGACGACGCAGCAGACCGATACCGATCAAGGCCTCGATCAAACGGCCGAGGCCGCGGCTGGAGTCGGCCCAGCGCGGCGTTGTTGTGGGCGCAGCATGGGTGGTCATCGACAATGCAATTCGATTGCGACGGGTGGATGCCGAAGGGCGGCTGGCAGGAATTCAGCAGCGCTGACAGTCTGCAGCGACCGAGCGGGGCGACGACGGAGCCCACAGCAAAGTCTCAGCAAATGGTGCGGGTGCAGCCCACTCGCGGCGGCAAGGGGGGCAAAACTGTGACGGTAATTCGAGGCTTGGAGCTTGATGCTGCGGGCTTCAAGGCTCTGCTGAAGAAACTCAAAACACGCATCGGCAGTGGCGGCACCGCCAAGGATGGGGTGATCGAACTTCAAGGAGATCAGGTCGACCTGACTCTCGAGCTGCTCAGCAAAGAGGGATACCGGCCGAAACGAGCTGGTGGATAAGTGAGAATGACCGCCACTTCATGCCGTGGCCATGACTGCCAGCCCCACCTACGGAGAACTCACCAACAAGGGTGCGTCCACCAACATCGCTTGGCATGAAGCCTCCGTAGGCCGAGACGAGCGCTCGAAGCAGCGCGGCCATCGCAGCGCCATCCTCTGGTTCACCGGACTCTCCGGTTCCGGCAAAAGCACCCTGGCCAACGCCGTCAATGCGGCTCTGTTCGAGCGGGGGCTCGCCACCTATGTGCTGGACGGGGACAACATCCGCCATGGGCTCTGCAAAGACCTGGGTTTCTCCGATGCCGACCGGGAGGAGAACATCCGCCGCATCGGTGAAGTGGCCAAGTTGTTCCTGGATGCGGGGGTGATCGTGCTGACCGCCTTCGTCTCCCCCTTCCGCGCTGACCGCGACAAGGCCCGTGGCCTGGTGGAGGACGGCGACTTTCTCGAGGTGTTCTGCGCTGCCGATCTCGATGTCTGCGAATCCCGCGATCCCAAAGGCCTTTACGCCAAGGCACGGGCTGGGCAGATCAAAGAATTCACCGGCATCTCCAGCCCCTATGAAGCCCCAGAAACGCCCGAGCTGAAGATCGACACCGGCAAGCAGGATCTGGCCGACTCCGTGGAGCTGGTGATCAAGGCACTCCAGGAGCGGGGGGTGATTCCGGCGGCCTGACATCGCCAGCCCTGGCGGCATCGGCCAGGGTCTTGATGCAACTGGCCACCGGAACCGCCAATAGCAGTCCCAGGAGATCCCCAACGCCGTAAAGGGCGCCCACCCGGGCGCCGATCGGCAAAGCAATCAGCAACCAGGCCGGTTGCAGCCCAACGATGCTGCCCATCAGCCGCGGTTGGATGACCTGATCCACGATCTGACCAACGACGATCGCCGCGGCGAGCAGCTCGAATCCTGTGCGGGGATCCTGTACTGCCAAAACTGCACTCACCGAGACAATTGACACAGCGCTGGCGTAAGGCACCAGGGTGGTGAATCCGATCAGCACAGCGAACAACACTCCGTAGGGGATTTTCAGGGCGGTGAAGACCAGAAGCTGGCCGCCACTGAGGATCAACGCCAGCACAACCTGCCCGGCGAAGTAGCCCCGAAAGGTGCGCTCGAGGGTCGTCTGCACCAGCTCCCGCCAGCGATCCGGCAGCCAACGGGCCAGGCCTTCGACGATCGGATCCGCCCCAAGCAGCAGAAAAACCGCCAGCACCAGCACGATCACCACATTGATCGTGGTGCCCACCGTTGCCCCCAGAAGTCCCAACAAGCGCTGGCTCAGCTGCGTGGCCAGGCGACTGAACTGGGACACCAGATCGCTGCTGAGATCAGCGAAATCGGCGGGCAAACCATGGTCCACCGCCCAAAGCTGACCCCGGTCGATCCACTGCTCTGCGGCCGTCAGCAGGGACGGTGAGGCACTGATCAATTGGCTGAGCTGTTCAATCAGCAGCGGCACCAAGGCCACGGCCGCCCAAACCAAAAGCCCCACGGTCACCAGAACAACGCTCACGATGGCCCAGGCGCGGGGCAGGCCCCGTTGCGTAAGCCAGCGGCAGGGCAGATCCAACAGAAAGGCAATCAAGGCCGCGGTCAGAAACAGCCCAGGGAACGGCGCGAACTGAACCAGCAAGCGCTTCAGCACAAAGGCGTTCAAGCCCAGCACGGGGAGGAGAAGACCGAGACGCAACCAGGCGGGCCAGGGCGTCATCGAGAGGATGACGCATTTCGATCAGTGCTGATCAAGAGAAGAAAGCTTGGAAGCGGAACTGACGTAATGGCACCAAAAACTGAGCCAGGCGGCAATCCCAAGAAACTTGAATCCCTCTTCAAAAATCTGCACCGTCTCGTAGGAATTCGGCCAAAGCCCTTGAAGAGCATCGGTCAGAACCGACAGGCCCAACAGCACAACGGAAACCAAAAAAGTGTCGCCACCGAAGCGCCGAAGGGGGCCACGGAAGCGGAACAACAGCAGACCGGTGAAGAAGGCGTAGGTGATGTAGAGGAACGCCTCACCGAGGTAGCGGTCGTGCACCAGGAACATGTCGTCGAGGCAAAGCCATAGCGAGAAACCACCCCCACAGAAGGCAAATTGCCGGTTCAGAACGGAACCTTGGATCTGCCGGGTGGACGCCGCAAACAAGGCAATGGCAGCCGCCGCCATCCAGAGCAAATAGCCCACGCTTGAGAGAAAGCCCTCCCCCAGAGGCGCTTTGCAGGACTGGGCCAAATCCTTCAACACCATTTTGGCGCTGATGCCCTCTGAAGCACTCCAGCCCAGCGCAATCGCATAGACGATGGCCGCCGGCACCACCGCCCAAAGCAGCGTGGAACGAAGCGTGGAACGAACGGGAACACTCATGAATCCATCTGGGAGAGGTAATCCGTGCTGCCCAGATCAACCAGGCGCGCATCCTTGGCCACCACAGCATCGTGGAGGCTGCTGCGGTAAGCCTCAAGTTTCCTGGCCAAGCCAGCATCCGCCACCGCCAGAATCTGAGCCGCCAGCAAGCCGGCATTGAGGCCCCCACCGATGGCAACGGTGGCAACAGGGATCCCACCCGGCATCTGCACAATCGAATGGAGGGAGTCGACCCCCGAAAGCGCCCGGCTTTTCACCGGCACGCCAATCACGGGCAGCGTGGTGAGGGCAGCCACCATGCCAGGGAGATGGGCAGCCCCGCCGGCACCGGCGACGATCACACCGAAGCCCTGATCCCGGGCGGCCTGGGCGAAGCTCACCATCTCCAACGGCGTGCGATGGGCCGAGAGCACCCGAACCTCCACCTCCACCTCCAGCTCGCGCAGGATGGCGGCGGCGGGATCCATGGTGGGCAAGTCAGAGTCACTTCCCATCACAACGGCAACTCGGGGGAGCACTGGCGGCACAACGCAGAGGGGCAAGACTGCCATCGTCTCCCCCCATGGCTGCCGAGGCCAGTGTTGCGTTGATGCATCGGATCACCAACGTTCGTTTGCCTGGTCCCCTACCTGGCGACGGAGACCAGCGCTATGCCGTCTGTTTGGACTCCCAGGGGCTGATTTGCCGCATCGAAGCGATGGGCACTGAGGACCAACAGACTGATGAGAATTGGAACGGCGACTGGCTCAGCCCCCGAGGCGTCGATCTGCAGCTCAACGGCGGATTGGGGCTGGCCTTCCCGGAACTGACACCAGCAGATGTGCCCCGTCTTGAGGAGCTCCTGGAGCTGTTATGGCGCGATGGTGTCGAAGCGATCGCGCCAACCCTGGTGACCTGCGGCATCGCGCCGCTGCGCCAGGCCCTGGCCGTGCTGCGGGAGGCGCGGGAACATCACCGTCCCGGCCGTTGCCGGCTGCTTGGTGCCCATCTGGAGGGCCCCTTTCTGGCGGAGGCCCGCCGCGGTGCCCATCCCCGTGAGCACCTGGCACGCCCCAGCCTGAAAGCCCTGGCTGAACGGATCGGTGGGTTCGAGACGGAGATTGCCCTCGTGACCATGGCCCCCGAACTGGAGGGAGCCGCTGCGGTGATCCAACGGCTGCGGGAGCTGGGCATCAATGTGGCCCTCGGCCATAGCGCCGCCACTGCCGAGCAGGCCAGTGCCGGTTTCGATCAGGGGGTGGGCATGCTCACCCACGCCTTCAACGCCATGCCGGGCTTGCACCACCGGGCGCCAGGCCCGCTGGGAGAGGCCTGCCGGCGCGGTGGGATCGCCGTGGGGCTGATCGCCGATGGCGTGCACGTGCACCCGACGATGGCCCTGCTGCTGCAAAGGCTGGCACCGGAGCAGACGGTGCTAGTGAGCGATGCCCTCGCCCCCTATGGCCTTGCCGACGGGGAACACCGCTGGGACGAGCGGGTGCTGGTGGTGGAGAACGGCACCTGCCGCCTCGAGGACGGAACCCTGGCAGGGGTGACCCTGCCCCAACTGGAGGGGGTTAAACGTCTCGCCCGCTGGAGTGACGCCCCCAGTGCTGCGATCTGGAGCGCCACGGTGGCGCCACGCATCGCCATTCAAACCAGCCGGTCGTGCGTCGATGCGCTACTTGGCCGATCTATCCAAGACCTCCTTCGCTGGAGTATCGACCAAAAAACATTATCGTGGCGAAATGCACAACTAAGCCCATGAATTACAAAGCTTTGGGCCTGAAGCTTGGGCTAGTCATCATGACAGTGAGCGCAACAATCACAGGCGCAACAGCTATCGCAAACGAGATGCCATCCTGGGAAGGAAGCATCGTTAAAGTTGGAACAGTTGATGACTATCTCCCCTGCTCGGATCAAATCAATCAACACTTCGAAGGCCTCTCCATCGATATCTGGAGAAGAATTAGCGAAAGACTCAATATCAGTTACACAATGCAACCAATATCAAGCTTTGACCAGGCGGTCGCACTCGCAGCGAATGGGGAATTCGACCTGATCGCTTCCTGCCACGAAATCACACCCGAACGACTGCAATCCATCGAATACGCAATCCCCTACACCACCGGGGGAATCGTGATCGCAAGCCAACAAAGCAAAAAGCCAGTCATCAGCCTTGTAGGCAAAATCATTCAGAACAAAATTGTTGTTCGATGTAGCTTCCTACTTATCGTAATAACAGGCCTAACGGCATGGTCATCTAGTTACTTCAACAACTCAAGACCCGCGTCAAAGCTAAAAGCCAGGCGACTTGCGAAAGCGTGGACATTTTTGATACTCAATGATGGCATTGACACAATTGTCGGAAACAAGATCCGTGATCACATTACAGTTTTAATCACAAGCCTTGTGCATACACTGCTAATGGGAGCCATTATCGGAACGACAGCAACAATTATCTTCGAAGAAAATATCACAAAAAGAACAAACGAACTAGCCAACAAGGAACTCTACCAACTTCTCCAACAAGGCCTGGCAGTGCAAAAAGAAACATCTAATGCTCACTGGCTAGAAAAACAGATGAACAATACAGGAATCACGCGCAACATGGGCGCAACTCCGATATATGCATCAGACATGCAACACCTAATGGAACTAATTCAAGGAAAAAGTGATCCAAAGCCAAAGCACATGGTAACGAATATAACCACATACAAAACAATACTCAAGCAATCGGAACTAGAAGATGAATTCGAACTCTCCTACCAAATGCCAAGCAAAACACCGCAGGCTTTCGTCTTCGGAAGCAACATCAATCAAGAACTCAAAAAAGCGATCAATGTTGAAATAGCAAAATTGAATAGAAGCGGACTGACAGAGCAAATTGAGAAAGATTGGCGCGACTAAGGCCACCAAGGGCGGCAAGCACTCAGGAACACAGATACATGATCAGCAATATCCAGTGGTAACATGATCAAAATCGTTTAAACACAGTGGCAGCGGAACAGAAGCTTGAAATAAAAGAGAATGAAAAAAAGGTCGTCAAAGGTTATTTCGAAACCACGGGATTTGATCGCTGGAATCGCATCTATAGCGACAGTGATGACGTGAACAAGGTGCAGCGCAACATCCGTATCGGTCACCAGAAAACCGTCGATGAAGTGCTGGCTTGGATCAAGGAGAGCGGAGAACTGAACCAGGCGAGCTTCTGCGACGCCGGCTGCGGCGTCGGCAGCCTCAGCCTGCCGCTGGCGGCCATGGGGGCTGGGTCGATCAATGCAAGCGACATCTCCGAGGCCATGGCCAAGGAAGCTGAGCGCCGGGCGCGCGAGGCCGGCCTCGACATGGCCAAGCTCAACTTCTTCGCCAGCGACCTGGAAAGCCTGAGTGGCTCCTTCCACACGGTGTGCTGCCTGGATGTGTTCATCCATTACCCCCAAGAACCGGCCGAGGAGATGGTGAAACACCTCTGCAGCCTCACGGAAGAGCGGCTGATCGTGAGCTTTGCGCCCTACACGCCGCTGCTGGCTCTGCTGAAGGGCATCGGTCAGCTGTTCCCTGGCCCCAGCAAAACCACCCGGGCCTACACCTTGAAGGAAGACGGCATCGTCAAAGCGGCAGAAGCCTGCGGCTTCAAGCTGGTGCGCCGCAGCCTGAACAAAGCCCCCTTCTACTTCTCGCGGTTGATCGAGTTCCGCAAGGCGTGACATCGAGGCGTCGTCCACCCCTTCACGGGGTGGACGCGCTCAACGTTTTTGAGTTCAGAACTGGAAGGTCACACCCCCGCTCGCGCGCCATGTGGTGCCACGGTCGCTGGCCCAAAACTCCATGCCACCTCTTCCGTACAGCTTCACCGAGATGCCGTTGAAGTTCTGCACCGTGTAGTCCAGACCCGCCTCAAGCAAGGCGCCGTTCTCGGTGCCCAGCTGTGAATCGAAATTCACCGTTTTCTTGGTGAAGTTGTAGCCAATCTCCTGGCCCTCGTTCGCCTGGTTCCAATCCGCCAGCCAGGCAGCACGCAGACTCGGCACCAACAGCGACCGCTCGCCGGTACGGATCGGCACCGACAGCCTCATCCCCAATTCCGTCTCCGCAAAGTTCGTCGTGCGGCTCTTGTACTTCAGCCGCAGGTTCTTCTCCGTTCCATGGCTTTCGGAGAAGCCTTGTTCTTGGTTCCGCGTCCACACCACTTGGCCTTGCGGTTCCAGCACCACGCCACCGGTCTTGAACGGTGCACCAATCCGCAGTGCTCCCAGATAACTGGTGACGCTCTTGTCGCCCTTGGCGGTGTTGCCGCCCAAATAGCTATTGATGCGCAGGATGTGGCGCGACTGCTCGCCGCTGAATTCACTCGCCCCCAATAGACCCTGCAAATAGAAATGGCGGGTGGAGTATTGGGCAGTGATGCCGCCGCCCCATCCCTCAGGGTTCCAGCTGCCACCACCGGTATCACCGCTGAGCTGGTTCACATTCAGATCGCCGTAATTCGCATAAGCACCGATCTGGAAGCTCTCGCTCAGCGCCACATCCACACCAAAGCTGGTGCCATAGGCGCTCAGGTCGTAGTCGTTGTACAAAATCGACGACTCATCGGCCCTGCTGTTGCCGCCGAATCCCTTCACCCAAGCGCTTACGCCATCACGCTTGGCCAGATCCAGCTCGTCGTCCTGCTGATCGACAAGGCTCACCCCATCAAGCTCAATTACCACTTCTTCTGTCTCAACCTCAACAGCAACCTCGCCATTCACCTCCACATCGGCGACCTCAACCTCTGCCACCGCTCCTTCCACATAGGCAGTTGCTTCTCCATCACCAAGCTCCTCAGCCTTCAGCCACAGCGGTTGCACGGGGTCCGCCTGCTCAATCACGGCCTCTTCTTCCACAACGCTCTCCTCAACAACTTCTTCTGAAATCAGCAGTTCCTCGAACTGACGCAGCGGCTGGCGATCAAACACCGCATCCACCAGCAGGTTGTTGTGCAACGCCAAACCACGGCCCGCCGCATCCACATTCCGTGGGGCTAAGCCACTGCCCACCAACTTTGCCAATTGCCCGTAATCAAAGCCCAATAGCAGATCAATCTCCTCATCTTCTACACCGTCGAGCACGGCGTCAATAATCTCCACCGCAACCTCTTCCTCCTCTTCCCAAGCTTCATCCTCATCACCATCAATATCACTAATCACGTCGCACAAGTCGTCATCTTCTTCACAACCGGGAAGTGGATCAGGCTTATCGTTTTTGCATTCATCGCCCTCACAGACCGGCTCATCCGGGTCAGGCTTATTAGGCTCTTCTTTACACTCTTCAAGGGCAGGGTATAAGTCGCAGATCGGCGGATCCGGGTCAGGCTTATTAGGCTCTTCCTTACACTCATCAGAGTCAGGATGCAAGTCGCAAATAATCTCATCCGGGTCCTTTGCTTCAACAACAAGCTCTAAAGAGCCTTCGGCTAAATAACCCTTGTAAAGAGCTGGGCCATCTTTGGCGTTCTCTTCACCGATTCCATCGAAGGAAAAAATCTGATCTTCACTAACAACAATATATGTATTTTCGGCAAGATCATTAATATTTTCGACGTTTCCATCAATAATTTGATACCGTGCTTTGCCATCATCATCCAACTCAACATCGTGATATTCCTCAGGAATTGCAACAACAAGGGTCCCGCTATCATAGTCAAATGACTCACTCACACGTAAAGGAGGGTTCGTTCTTCCATCCAAAGAGGTGATGATCCCTCCTGGATTTGAATTCTCCAAAGAGTAAGCATCTAGCGTAATTGTCTTAGACACCAACGGCTGATCAGGAGAAACAAACACTTTTCCACCTTCTTTAATACTAAGCCGATCAATCTTGAATTCACCCTTACCCGTGGGCTCTGATCGCAGATCGAGCTGGCCAGTACCAGTCACGAATGTCGGAGATTCCCGAGGAATCGCAGACAGATTAGCGAGCAACAAAATACCATCGTCAACGGTTGTCTCGCCCTGGTAGGTGTTAACACCAGAGAAGGTGAGTGTGCCATCGCCAACTTTCATAAAGCCACCACCACCGGAGATCTCTCCAGACACAGTGGTAGCCATATCCAAACCACCAGCAGTCAGCATCTGATCTTCAGCAATAACAATATTTCCAGCACCTTCAATCGAACCAACCTCATCGCTATTAGCAACTTCATACGTCGCATCATCGGAAATAGAAACCGCTGTGGAGTTGCTCAGCGTTCCAGTAACTCGCAAAGTACCCTCAAGGATATTGGTATTACCTGTATAGGTATTTTCGGCAGCAAGAGTGGTTATACCTTTTCCCGTAAAAGCAAGATCACCCACACCCGAGAATGAAGCCACAAAAACATCCTTGAAGGCACCATTAAAGGCTGTATTAATACCGTCATTATCAATTGTTCCGCCTTCGGAACCAACCCAGAAAGGAACATCTAGTTCAGTATTAGATACTTCTCCAGGAACATCTTCAACCGTGACAAGAGTACCG
The DNA here is from genome assembly GCF_023630615.1 of Synechococcus sp. MU1648. Taxonomy (NCBI): domain Bacteria; kingdom Bacillati; phylum Cyanobacteriota; class Cyanophyceae; order Synechococcales; family Synechococcaceae; genus Synechococcus; species Synechococcus sp. MU1648. The sequence goes on along the minus strand of NZ_JAKUHI010000008.1, from coordinate 49,066 downwards.
CCCTCAAAGACTGGAGCGTAGCGATCTTGTGCAACCACATTCTCCCCAGAATCATAAACACAAGGATTAGTGGCACTTTTTATTAAGCCATTGGGACCATTTCCGGTTGTTGGCCTTTCGCCTGCAGAAATCGCATTAACTGCACAGCCACCAAAGGCCTGAATTCGATTATCATTACCCCCTTCAGTGTAATATTGAATTGAATTCCATTCATACATTAATCCCTCACCCCTGGTCGAATCATTATCTGGCCTCTGCGTGCCTAATAGTGGAGGAGAGCCTTTCCAATTTCCAAAAATAAATCCACCGCCATTATCATAACCGTTTAGATTTAAATCACCATTAGCATCTAGCAGGCCTTTGGTCTCTGCATAACTTCGATATCCATCCGAAAGGCGCTCTGCCAGCTTCTCATCATCTCCCCAAGGAAAGAATTTTCCTATTTTTTCGTCAGTCCACCATTGCCCTAAAGAGATTCCAGGGACTTCCTCTATTTTTGGATTTGACTTTGGATCAGACCACGTGTAGTAATTAATTGCATAGTAACCGTCATCACCCTCGACAACTGTTTGCATCTCTGAGGGCAAAGTATAAATTTTTACTACGCCGCTACTGGCTATCTCTGACCCGACCGGCGAAGGAGCCGCCTGTGCATGCGCAGCAGAAACAGATAGAGCAATGCCCAGAGAGAGACCTGAAAGCAATTTTCTGGACACCGGACACAAAAAAGATCTTTCTTGGTTTTAGCAGCGCTACCAAAGCATGCTATACAGAAAATATTGACTTTTGACTTACAGTTAGAAAGGACCATGAAAGATGCTGAACGAGCGCCTCTTTCTTGTTCATCTTTCTCAAACTACAATATTTTTACGCTAGTCATCACAGGCCTGCCTGCAACCAACACCCGATCCAAAAAAAATTGCATCTAGCAAGACTAAAAATAAGCATCTCTAGTCATCGCATTGGAATCGATGGCCATGGCCCTCCAGCCGGCAAGCATGCAACCGATAACCCCCATCACCGGGGGTTGCTGTTGCTGAAATCTCACGATTGAGCAAGTACAACGGATCGCCCAGCAATGGGCTGCCCAGCTGCGCCAGGTGGATTCGGATCTGATGCGGCCTGCCTGTGGTGATCGTCACCTGCAAGCGATCGCCCTGAGCCGTGCGCTCCAACAGCTCCAGCTCGGAGTGGGCTGAGAGCCGTTTGCGGATCGGCTTCTCCTCCAACGGTTCCGGCCCCCAGATCCAACCGAGCAGCGGATGCGGCCGTTCCACCACATCACTGCTCACCGTCAAAGACTGCCCCAACTCCAACCCCGGCACCCGCTGGCTCCAGGCCTGATACACCTTTCGGCAACCACCATCAGGCCGGAACTGCTTCGACCAAAGGGCACGGGTTTGCGGCGAACGGGCACACACCTGCAATCCAGAGGTGAAGCGCCCCAAGCGGTGCACCGGCCGCGCCCCTGTGGGTTCGAGCAAGGCGGTGAGGGTGTGGCGCAAAAAGCCACCACCGGGCATCACCGGCAAGCCCGAGGGCTTATTGATCACCAACAGGTCGCCGTCATCGTGGATCGTCTCCCACTGATCGGGGATCGCCTCCTCCAGCCATGGCGGACGCCGCCAGCAGAGAACCTCTCCACCCTGCAGCGCTCGATCCTCTGAGAGAAGCGCTCCGTTCAAATCCAGCTCACCGGCGGCGATTCTGTACTGCCACACTGCCCTATCGGAGTGGCGGTAGCGATCCGCCAACCATTCGCTCACCAAGGTGCCGGAATCGATCCGCGGCACCTTGTCGCGGTAGGTCCAGCCGTCGTTAAGCGCGGCCGCCTTCAAGTCACCAGACGGTGCTCCAGCGCATAACGCACCAGTTCCGTGCGGCTGGAGGTACCCGTCTTGTTGAACAGACGGCTCACGTACTTCTCGACATTGCGGATCGAGGTCTCCAGCTGACGGGCGATTTCCTTGTTCATCAAGCCTTCTGCCACCAGCTGCAGCACACTCGCCTCCCGCGGCGTGAAGCTGTGCACCACCGGCTCGGTGGAAGGCAGCGCTTCCGCCTGGGCCAGCAGCGAGCGGATCTCGGTGATCTGCTTGGCCATCTGGCCCATATCGGTGTCGGCAAAGCGAGCCGCTTCCTGCAGCAGCCGTTGCTGACGCTGGGCGACGTTGCGCACCCGCGCCACCAGCTCATCAGGATCGAAAGGCTTGGGGATGTAGTCATCCACTCCGGCGAGATAGCCCTGGGTGCGGTCTGCCGTCATGCCCTTGGCGGTGAGGAAGATCACCGGGGTGCCGCCGAGCCGTTCATCCGCCCGCAGCTTCTGCAGCAAGCCATAGCCATCGAGCCGCGGCATCATCACGTCGCTGATCACCACATCCGGCAGCATCTGCTGGGCCTTGGCGAATCCTTCTTCCCCATCCACCGCGGTGGTCACATCGAAACCTTCGTCTTCCAGGTAGGCCTGCACCGCTGTGCGCAGACCCGGCTCGTCATCCACCAGCAACAGCCTTGGCGTGGGCGCCGCGGCCTCTACGGATTCATCGGTGGGGGTGGGCGCGTCGCTCATGGCCGGAATCGCTCTGGTCGCAATGTATGGAGACCGAGCTCATCGAGCTAGTGCGGGTAACTGCTCCTGCTGTTCGGGAATCAGGGTCGAATAGCCCAGATCCAGAGCTTTTTGACGCAACGTCGCGGGATCGGTTCCCGCGACCTCCGGCACGCAGGCTGCCCACCAAACCAGGTGATCCTCCCTGTTGAAATCGGTGATCGGGCCGCCGGGATTAAGGGTGCGCACGTACACCACCAGCGGCGTGCGTTTCACCCGCACAGGCTTGGTGGTGGAACAGTTGACGCTCTCGATATAAACGTTCAGATCCGACGCCGACTCCTCCCACAAGCTGTAGCTGCGGGTATCGGGATTCGAAGGCGCTGGCGTCACCCCATAGATTCCGATCGACAAAGTGCCGACGGGGGCCGGTCGTTCGATCAACACCTTGAGATCGGCCGGCCGGGATTGGCGCATCTGCTCCAGCACCTGCTCACGATCAAAGCCGCTGACAGGCTGCGCGCAGACCAACCAGCCCAAGCCCAGCAGAGCCATCGGCAATCGCAGACCCATGCCAGTGCTGTTTGCAATGCAGCACCATGATCGCAACATCTGCCTGATTCGTCCTGAGCGGTTCCGCTCTCGCCTTTGATTTCCAAGCCACCACCCCCTGTGCGGCTGAGGTGGTGGAGGCGATGGCGCCCTTCTGGAGTGCGGAATGGGGCAATCCCTCCAGCCGTCAGCATCGGCTCGGCCTCAGCGCCTCTGCAGCGGTGAAGCTGGCGCGACGTCAGCTGGCGGAGGCTCTGGAGGTGACCCCGGAACGGCTGGTGTTCACCAGTGGTGCGACGGAGGCCAACAATCTGGCGCTGCTGGGCCATGCCCGCGCCCTAGGCAAGGCCCATCTGATCAGCGTGGCCAGCGAACACCACGCCGTGCTCGATCCCCTCAAGCAGCTGCAGCGGGAAGGCTTCAGCGTGACCCTGCTGACCCCAGGCCCCGATGGACTGATCACTCCGGAACAGCTGGAGGAGGCGATCACCCCCGACACCCGGCTGGTGAGCGTGATGGCAGCCAACAACGAAATCGGTGTGCTCCAGCCGCTGGAGCAGCTGGGTGCCCTCTGCCAGGCCCATGGCATCACCCTGCACAGCGACGGGGCCCAGGCCTTCGGGACGCTGCCGCTGAACCCCGACGCCCTGGGGGTTGATCTACTGAGCCTCAGTGCCCACAAGCTGTATGGGCCCAAAGGCATCGGCGCCCTGGTACTGCGGGAGGGCATCGCCATCGAACCGCTGCAGTGGGGGGGTGGCCAGGAAGCAGGGCTCCGGGCCGGCACCCTGCCCACCGCCTTGATCGTGGGCTTTGCCGCGGCAGCCCGCCTCGCGCTTGAAGAGCGGGATGAGCGCAACAGCCGGCTGCAACGCCTGCGCAATCAGCTCTGGGAAGGCCTGCAGCAGCGCCTTCCCGGCGTGCTGCTCAATGGAGCGCTGGAGCCGCGCCTGCCCCACAACATCAACATCAGCCTGCCTGGGGTGAACGGCAGCCGCCTACATCGGGCCCTGCGCCCCCACCTGGCCTGCAGCAGTGGCTCCGCCTGCAGCAACGGCGCTCCATCCCATGTGCTGCAAGCGATCGGTCGCTCACGCGCTGAAGCCGAAGCCTCGCTGCGCCTGAGCCTGGGGCGCGAAACCACAGCAGCCGAGGTGGAACAGGCCATCGCCGTGATCCACGACGCCGTCGCTGCCGCCCAGCTCTGATCCCCCTACGTTCCATTCGACTGAGCTAGATCCATGAGCAGCAGGGCCGAACTCTCCGTCGGGACCGCCATCCAGGAAGGCTGGCGTGCTTTTCGCCTGGCCCCCTGGGTCTTTGTCGGTTTTGTGCTGCTCAGCGCGCTGCTCGCCCAATTGGCCAATCTCATTCCCGTCCTGGGCGCGCTGGTGGCGACTCTGGTGAACCTTTGGGGCGGCGTCGGCCTGATCCGCGGCTCCTGGATCGCCCTGGAAGGCACCGCCCCCAGCTTCGAAGACTTCACCCGCTGGAACGGCTCTGCCGCCTGGCGCCTGTTCAGCCGACAGTTGGTGCTGACTCTGCTGCTGCTGCCCATCGCCCTGCTGGTGATCGTCGTGGCCCTCAATGCCGCAGATGCCTGGACCGTGTTTCGACCACTGATGAACCTGGCGTTAACAGTGGACCCCAACGATCCGCAGCTTGCAGACGCAGGCAGTGCGGCCGCCCTGGAGCTGGCGCTCAACGTCAGCAGCAGCCCCCTGGCGTTGCTGACCCTGGCCGTCGGCTGGCTGTTCGCCACTTACATCCAGGTGAACCAAAGTTTCCTTGGCTTCATTGCGCTGCTGGAGGATCTAAACCCGATCGCCACGATCCAACGGGGCATCACTGTGGTGCAGGGCCAGTGGTGGCAGGTGCTGGGCCTGCTGATCCTGCAGGTGCTGATCCTGCTGTTGGGGTTTCTGGCCTGCGTGGTGGGTTTGGTGGCCGCCGCTCCGGTCTGCATTTGCATCACCGGCGCTGCCTACCGACAGCTGTTTGGCCAAGAAGACAAAACCGGCTTCATCAGCCCTCACTGACCCTGCAGGCCAGGCGCCATTTGGCACTGCGGCTGCGGGGATTGGCCTCTTCCTCTTGGTCGGTGGCCACCACCGGTTTGCGGGTGATCCGTTGCAAGCGCTCATCCCGCAAGAAGGCGGTCTTGACGCGGCGGTCTTCCAAGGAATGGAAACTGATAATCCCGAGCAGGCCCTCAGGCTCTAGCCAGTCGGGGGCCTGCTGCAACAAGCGATCCAGCACCCCCAGCTCATCGTTCACCGCAATGCGCAGGGCCTGGAAGGTGCGGGTGGCTGGGTGAATCCGCCCTCGCCGCGCCTTGGGGGGGTAACAGCCCGCCACGGCATAGGCCAACGCGGCGGTGCCGCCATAGGCGCCGTTCTCCTTGATGTCGGCTTTGATCCGCCGGGCGATGCGGCGAGAGAGCCGTTCCTCCCCATAGCCATAGATCAGATCCGCCAACTCGTTTTCCTCCAGGCGGTCGATGAGCTCGGCCGCGGTCTCCCCCTCACCCCCCGCGTTCATGCGCATGTCCAACGGACCATCGAGGCGAAAACTGAAACCCCGCTCCGCCACATCCAACTGGGGACTGCTTACCCCTAAGTCAGCCAGCACCATCACGGCGGGCTCGGGCGGCACAAAGTCGGCAAAGTTGGTGGCAACGATCGAAACACGCTCTCCGAAGCACGCCAAACGCTCTGCCGCCGCCGCCCGGGCCGTGGCGTCCTGGTCCAAGCCAATCAAGCGCAGGCCTGGATGCTGTTCCAACAACAGGGCGCTATGGCCGCCACCACCGAGGGTGGCGTCAATCAACAGGCCCTCCGGGCGAGGGATCTGCCGGGCTGCATCCAGCACCGCATCGGCCAGTACGGGCACATGGCTGAAGGGGGGCACAAGCCACAGGCGAAGACTCCTTAAGATCTACTCATCGATCGGACCACCGCTCCCATGACGCAGCTGGAAACGCGCACGGAGCCCATGGTGGTGAACTTCGGGCCTCACCACCCCTCCATGCACGGGGTGCTGCGGCTCGTGGTCACCCTCGATGGTGAGGACGTGGTCGACTGCGAACCGGTGATCGGTTACCTCCACCGCGGTATGGAGAAGATCGCCGAGAACCGCACGAATGTGATGTTCGTGCCCTACGTGAGCCGCATGGACTACGCGGCGGGGATGTTCTACGAGGCGATCGTGGTGAACGCCCCGGAAAAACTGGCTGACATCCCGGTGCCCAAGCGGGCCAGCTACATCCGGGTGCTGATGCTTGAGCTCAACCGCATCGCCAACCACCTGCTCTGGCTTGGACCCTTCCTGGCGGACGTTGGGGCCCAGACACCGTTCTTCTACATCTTCCGCGAGCGGGAGATGATCTACGACCTCTGGGAAGCCGCCACCGGCCAGAGGCTGATCAATAACAACTATTTCCGAATCGGCGGCGTCGCCGCCGACCTGCCCTGGGGCTGGCTGGAGAAATGCCGCGATTTCTGCGACTGGTTCGGCCCAAAAATTGATGAATACGAAAAGCTGATCACCAACAACCCGATCTTCCGGCGCCGCATTGAAGGCCTGGGAACGATCGAGAAGAAAGACGCCATCAACTGGAGCCTCTCCGGCCCGATGCTGCGGGCCTCCGGCGTTCCCTGGGATCTGCGCAAGGTCGACCACTACGAGTGCTACGACGACTTCGACTGGCAGGTCGCCTGGGAGAAAGAAGGCGACTGCTACGCCCGCTATCGCGTGCGCATCGAAGAAATGCGCCAGTCGCTCAAGATCCTCCGCCAGGCCTGCGACATGATCCCCGGCGGCCCCACCGAAAACCTCGAAGCCAAGCGCCTCAACGAAGGCAAGGGCAGCGATGCCACTGGATTCGACTTCCAGTACGTGGCCAAAAAAGTGGCGCCCACCTTCAAGATCCCCAACGGTGAGCTCTACACCCGGCTGGAGTCGGGCAAGGGGGAGATCGGCGTGTTCATCCAGGGTAACAACGACGTCACCCCGTGGCGCTTCAAGATCCGCGCTGCCGACAGCAACAACCTGCAGATCCTTCCCCACATCCTCAAGGGACACAAGGTGGCCGACATCATGGCCATCCTCGGTTCCATCGACGTGATCATGGGATCAGTGGACCGCTGATCAACGCAGCCGGCAACGCTCCTTGCGACTGAGCCAGAGCAGGAGCACCACCAGCAATGGGGTCAACAGATCTGTGTAAAGCACCGACCCGGCATTTGATGGAGCGGTGTTGCTGTCGACCAACAGCGACACCACATGGCCGACACCATCGGCAAAAAACCAGCTGCAGTAGCCGACCATGGCTGCCAGCAGATAGTCGCGGCGTCGGTACCAAAAACTGGTGAGGCCCAGGAGGCCGATGGTGAGGTTGGCGTAGGCCACTTCGTTCTGGAAGGGGCTGTTGGACCAGCCGATCTGTTCAGCAATGAACGGACCAAACGCCAGATGAGCCACAAAGCCGTACACACCGCCGATCCCCAGAACCCAGAAGGCGATCCAAAGCAGGGATGCCTCCGCCCATCGATCAAGCCGCCAGGCTCTGCGGGTCTGCAATGCAGCCAGGACCAGAGCCAAGATCAAGCTCCAGACCGGCACATTGGCCAGCAAGGCACGACTCAGAGCTTCCATTCCCTCATCCGTCCAACACTGATCAGACTGTGGCCAGGTCAGCTGGTCGCATCAAGCTCTGAACCGTTTTCTTCGTCGGCTGCAACGCACGGGTTATCTGCTGCCCGCGACCCTGACGGGCACGTTATGGCTCAAGGGCCTGCATCCAGCCCTTCCGGGCCTTGGCTGCCCCCTTCGCGCACTCACGGGCATGCCCTGCCCCACCTGCTTTCTGACCCGAGCGACGGGAGCAGCCCTCACCGGTGATCTGAGCGGCTCGCTGCAATGGCATTTCTTCGGCCCCATTACCGCCCTAGGGCTCATCCTCTGGAGTGGCCTGGCTCTCTACCAACGCCGTCTCATCCCAAAAGGCCTGCCCCTCTGGCCCGTTCCCGTCGTTGGTGGAGCTTTGATCAGCTACTGGCTGCTGCGCCTAAGCAACAACACCTGGCCCAGCGGCTGAACCCTCAACGCAACAGGCCGCGCTCATAGGCCATGTTCTGGAGGAAAAAGCTGGCCATGGGGATCACCACAAAGCCACCTAAACCGCAGGTGATCAGGGCAAGAAACGACACAACGATGCCCGTCAACACCTCAAGGCCCACAAAGCTCAAACCGTTCTCCGAGCGGTAGACCACCTGAAACGACTGGGCGAACGCTTCACCGATGCCCATGTCGGTGACAAAAATGCGATTCACAAACACCGGCGTGACCAACGCCACCGCAATGCCGGGAAGGATGCAGAGCAGAAAGCCAATGGTGGTGGCGAGCGAAAAGAACAGCCCCGCCAAGAGATAGCGCCCCCAACGGCTTGTGAGCAGCTGAGCAACCGCTGAAATCGTCACCACCTCACCACGCTCGTAATAGAGGGCAGGAACAGCCACCAGCAACACCGACAACAGGCTGGCCAGGAGCGAGAAGGGCAGCTGAACCAATTGGGCCAGAACAGCCCCGAGCCCCAGCGCCGCATCGCTGCTGCCAAGGGTCGCGGACACCACGACGATGATCAGGGCATAAGCGAGAACACCGAGCAGCGACAGCACGATGGAGCCCACCCAGATCACCAGAACCACGGGGACGTGCTGCAGAAAGGCCTGCCAGGCCTTCTGAATAGAGGGGCGCTCATGAGCGATCGGCGCGGCCATGGTTCAAGCTGAACTTCTGTCAGGGTGACAGTCGGCACCAGCTTCAACAACACAACGCCATGACCTCTGCCCCCTGGCTGGAGCTGAGCCGAACCGTGCGCTTCAGCGACACCGACGCCGCCGGTGTGATGCACTTTCAGCAGCTGTTGGGCTGGTGCCACCAGGCCTGGGAAGAAAGCCTGGAATGCTTTGGTCTTCCGGCTGGTTCGGTGTTCCCCGGCGGACGCGGAGAGCAACCCGGCGTGGCCCTGCCGATCGTGCACTGCCATGCCGATTTCCGTGCCCCGGTGCAGGTGGGCGACAAGCTGCTGATCCGCCTGGAACCAGAACGGCTCGATCCCAGCAGTTTTGCGGTGAACAGCCAGGTACTGCTGGAGGAGCAGCTTGTCGCCCTTGGCTGCCTGCACCACATAGCCATCGACGCCAAAACGCGTCGCCGCTGTGCCCTGCCCGATGGGGTGGAGCGGTGGCTGGAAGCATCAAGCATGGGCCGAATCCAACCGCTGTAACCACTCCCGCCAGCGCTGGCGCTGCCATTTCCCCAGCGCAGAAGGGGCCAAGTCGGGGCACAACACCCAACGCCGTGGTGTCTCCGGCGGCTCCCAGTAACGCGTAAGGGTCGCAAGGCGCTGAAGCACCGCATCGTCAGCGCTGCCCACCAGCGCCACCAGCGTCTGCCCCCACTCCGGATTGTCAACACCCAGCAACAACACGGAACTCACCGGAAGCGATGCCGCCTGCACCGCCGCCATCAAACGCTGCTCGAGCTGCTCAGGAAACACGGTTTCACCACCGGAATGAATGGCGCCATCCATTCGCCCCACGATCTGAAGGCCTGGGGTGAAAGCGGCTCGATCCCCAGAGCGCCACCAGCCATCCGCATCCGTGAGCTGTTCGAACCGATCCGGCTGATCCGCACACCAACGTCCATGGGCCAGCCGATCGGTGCGCACCTCTAGGGCGCCATCAGCGGCCAGGCGAAGCTCCACATCTACCAATGGATCCCCACAACCCTGCTCACCATCCAGGAAGCGGGCCGGCGGCAAGGCCGCCACCATCGCCGCCGTCTCAGTGGAGCCGTAACAAGGCGCCAGGGGCAGCATCAAGGCGCGAGCCTGCTCCGCCAACGCAGGCGGCAGAGCAGCACCACCGATCCATATCAGCTGCATCTCCAGCAGGAAGGCCACCCCGTCGGGATGGACCAGCAGCCGCGCCAGCTGCGTGGGCACCAACGAAAGCAACACAGGCTTGGTCCCCCAGGCGGGCAGGCTCCGGCAACACGCGAGCAATTCGGTGGGGTTTTTCATCAACCCCGGCTGCAACTGCTGATGCGAGGCACCCCAGCAACGGGCTCGCCACCAAGGCATCAGACCACTGACATGCGCCATCGGCAGTGGATTGAGCAGCAGGGTGGCGGCGGGGTCGAGAGCCATTCCCTTTATCCAGTGCGCGGTGGCTGCTGCCGAACGGTCCAGATGGTCCAGGGGCTGGGCGCAACAACGGCTGCCGCCACTGCTGCCACCACTGCGCACCAGCACCCCCGGCCCTGGCGGCAGATGATCGATGGGAGCAGCATCCGCCTCCGGCGACAGGCTCACCCACTGCCCTGCCGCCAGACCGCGCTCCAGCTGCTCGAACTCGCTCATATCGCCGCGGCCCAGACCACCTCTGGATCGGTGGAAAACAACGCCCCCGATGGCGTCCAGCCGGGGGCAAGACCCGGTGCCGCCGGCGTAGGGCCCTGCGCCTGAAGCCCGGCCAGATGCTCCAGCCAACGCCGACCGATACCGGTTTCGAAGGCTGTGCTCACCATCCGTTGGGGCACCCCCGCCTGCAGCTCCCGCAACAGCACTCTGGGATCACCCTCCAGCGCGGGCCGCCGCACCTGCCAGCCGCTCCAGCTGCGCCGCAGCTCCGGCCGCTGGTGGAGTGATTCATCCAGGGCCACCGGTCCAAGCGCCGCCAACTGCTCCAGACCGGCTTGATCCTCCACCGCCAGAGGTTGTTCCAACCAGGCCAGGCGTGGGTCATCGCACAACCGTTGCATCCAGGCCTGCGCCGTGCTGCGATCCCAACCGGCATTGGCATCCAGGCGCAATCGAGCCGTGGGCGGCAGGTGCTGGAGCAGCTGATCGAGCAGGTGGCGCTCCAGGGAATCCGCCTCCGTCGCCACCTTCCACTTGAAGGTGCGCCCCTCAAGGCCTCTCGCTGACTCCGCCACAGCTTCGAGGGCCGTGAGCATGGCCTCTCCTGCCGGCAACAACAGCGCCGGCGTAGGAGCTTTCAGCCACCCCTGGGACGCCTGACCTCCCACCAGCCCATCCAACTCCGCCAGCGCCGCACCAAGGCCAAAGCCCACAGGCCCCGGCGCATCGCGCAGCACGGCCTCCAACTGCACCCTGGAGGGCACATCCGGCAGGGAGGCGAGGGCGCCCTCACAAGACGACCACGGCGACGTGAACTGCTGCTGCTGAAGCGGTGCCACTTCTCCCCAGCCCACCGCCCCTTGTTCGTCGTCGAGACGCAGCAACCAGCCACAGCGCTCTGTCAGAACGCCTGCTGCCGTTCGCAGCGGCTGCAGCAAAGCAAAGCGAAAGGAGCAACGCTGCAACCGGAGCGTCATCCGCCGCTCCAGACGCGGGCCAGGGCCAGGCCCACACTCAACCCCAGACCATTCCAGCCCTGAAAGCGCAACGCCAGAAACTTGCTGCTGCTGATCTGCTCGGGCCGGTCGTGATGGCGCTGAAGCAGACGCATTAGCTGCACCCCCGCAGGGAGACCGAGTCCGCTCAACACCACAGATGCAGGCCAGTCCCCATGCAGCACGGGCACCCACTCCAAAGCGAGCGTCAAGGCCACAAACCAGGGCACCAGTGCCGCCGCCCTTCGTGTGCCAAGACGCACCACCGGCGAGCGTTTGCCATGGGCCGCGTCCTCCTCCACCTGATGGAAGTGGGAACAGAACAACACCAGGGTGGTCGCCAGAGCTGGGCCTGCCCCCAACATCCAGGCAGTGCCCCATGGGATCGACACAGCCCCCCTGGGCTGCAACACCAACAGGGCAGCAGCGGTAGCAAAGGGCCCAAACGCCAGCCAGCACAGGGGCTCACCCAAGCCGCGATAGCCCAATCGAAACGGAGGGCCCTGGTACACGTAGCCCAGGCCGCAACACACCAACACCAGGGCCAACACCGCCCAGGTGCTGCTCCAGGCCAGCAACGCCATCAACAGCAACCCCACCACCAACGCGGCGGTCGCCCCCTGGGCGACGCGATCCCTGCGGCCGGTGAGGTTCACCACCGAATGGGGCTTGCCGGTGGCATCCACACCCGTCGCCGCATCAAAAACATCGTTGCTGAGGTTTTCCCAGAGCAACAACAAAATGGCCGCCAGCAAAAAGCCCCCCAGCTGCAGCCATCGCAAGGACCCTTCAACACCGAAATGCCATCCAGCCGCGACCAGCACTGGCATCACGGCGACGGAATACATCGGCCACTTGATGGCTGCCTTCCACAAACGGCGCCGATCGGCGTAACGGGATGCGACAGCCTGCGGCTCAGACATGGACAGGACCCGTTCCCGCAGGGCGAAGACCCATACATTTGAGCAGTAACCCTGGCCAAAAACGCCGCGGATGTCGGCTGATTGTTGTTTCAGCTCCCTCCTCTCCGCAGCCCAGCGGGGATGGATGGCCTGTGACGGCGATGAAGCGCTGCTCAGCCTGGCCCTGCCGATCGCAGGGGTCGACCCGCTTCTGGCCTTGCCGCAGCTGGCGGAGCAGGAAAACTTGCAGGTGCTGTGGGACAGCGCCCCGGGCCTCTGCCTGGCTGCAGCAGGGCCCTGCCAGGAACTGGAGCTGGCTGGCAGTCGTCGCTTTGAACAGGCCCAGCGCTTCGCTGACATCTGCCTCAGCCGCCTGCACGACACAGCACCGGAGAGCCCGGCCCATGCACGCCCCCGGGTGCTGCTGCGCTTCCGCTTCTTCGATCAGGTGAGTGAACGCCGCCGAAGTGAAGCGGTGGTTCCTTCAGTGCATGCGGTGCTGCCCCGCTGGCAACTCAGCCGTCAGGGACGCCGCGGCTGGCTGCGGCTGAACGGGATCGTGAGCAGTGCAGCGGACTGCCGCGAGCTAGCAGAACAGCTCTGGCTCAAGCAGGAACAGCTGCTCCAGACGCCAACCACGCCAACAGCGCTCAAACCCCAGGCGCTGGTGGCGGCAACGGAACCGGAAACCTGGCGGCAGCGGTACGCCGCAGCACTCACCCACGGGATTGATCTGGTCAACAACGGCGACCTGCACAAACTGGTGCTGGCCGTGCAGCACCGCATCGTTTTGGCCGAAACGTTCGACCCCTTGCCGCTGTTGAAACGGCTCCGGCGACAACAGGCCGGCAGCTGCCGGTTCCTCTGGCAGCGCCATGCGGGGGATGCCTTCTTCGGTGCATCCCCGGAACGGTTGCTCAGCCTTCGCGCCGGTTGGCTGCGCAGTGATGCCCTGGCCGGTACGGCTGGGCAGGGGGATTCGGGCGCTCAGCTACTGCGCTCAGACAAGGACCGCCGCGAACACGAACTGGTGGTGGAAACCATCACCGACCAACTGCGCCGCAACGGACTGTCCCCACGACGCCGCTGGCAACCCCAACTGGCCCGGCACGGCAACCTGACCCACCTGCACACCCCAATCACGGCGGAAACCCACGGTCAGCCCGTGTTGTCGCTTGCCGAACAACTGCACCCCACACCCGCCGTTGCCGGGTTGCCCCGCCGAGACGCCATGGCCTGGTTGCGCACCCTGGAACCGTTTGAACGGGGCAGTTATGCCGCACCGATCGGCTGGATCGACAGTGCCGGGGATGCCGAACTGCGGGTGGCCATCCGCTGTGGACACGCCCGGGGCTGCGACCTGGATCTCACCGCTGGAGCCGGTCTGGTGCGGGGATCCGTTGCCGAGCGAGAGCTGCAGGAAGTGGGACTGAAACTGGCCGTACTGGCCGACCAGCTGGAACTTCAGACCAGCGCACGCAACCGCTCGATCGTCTGATCGGCCAGGGGCTGGTTCATCAGCCGCTCCACTTCACGCACCCCCGTGGGACTGGTGACGTTGATTTCGCTGAGCATGCCGCCGATTACATCGATGCCCACAAAGAAGAGCCCCTCCGCCCGTAACGCCGGGGCCAGGGCGGCGCAGATCTGACGTTCCCGGTCGGTGAGTTCTGTGGCTTCCGCCTGGCCACCGACGGCCAGATTGCTGCGGAATTCCCCGGCTGAAGGGCGCCGATTGATCGCTCCCAGGGGATCGCCATCCACCAACAGGATGCGCTTGTCGCCTTCGCTCACAGACGGCAGGAACGCCTGGGCCATGACCGGCAACCTCTCCTGCTCCGTCACCAACTCCAGCAGGGCCTTCAAGCCCGGGGACTGGCCATTGACCCGAATCACGCCGAGGCCCGCGCGCCCCCCCAGCGGTTTGAGCACAATTTCCTGCTGCTCCTGGGCAAATGAGAGCAATTCAGACACCCGCCCCGCCACCAGCGTTGGAGCCATCCAGCGGCTGAAGCGCAACGCCCCCAGCTTTTCGTTCCAGCTGCGCAGCGCACTGGGGCGATTGAGCACACGAACCCCAGCCCGCTCGGCCACCTCCAACAGATGGGTGGCGTAGAGATACGCCTCATCCACGGGCGGATCCTTGCGCATCCAGATCACATCAAAGCCACCCAGGGCCTGACGTTCAGCCACCCCAACCGTGATCCATGGCTCCGGCGTCACAGGCAGGGCGAGCGCGAGGGGTTCATCCCCCCGGGCAATCAAATCGGAGGGCGTGCAGGCCCACACCTCATCGCCGGAACGATGGGCGGCCTGCATCAGCGCAGCGGAAGAATCCTTGGCTGGATTGATCTGCCCCAGCGGATCCAGAACAAACAGCTGGCGCATCGATCAGGCCTTCAACAGCGCATCGAGCTCACCGGAGCGATCCAGGGCGTGGAGGTCATCGCAACCGCCGATGTGGCGATCATCGATGTACACCTGCGGAACACTGCGGCGACCATCACCACGCGCAGCCATGGCATCACGGCCGGGCTCATCCCCATCCACGCTGTGTTCGGTGTAGCTCACCCCCTTGCGATCCAAGAGTCCCTTGGCGCGGACACAGAACGGACAGGTGCGCCAGGTGTAGATCTCAACCTTGGCCATTGCGTTGTACATACCAGTGGTCGGATCCTATGCAGCAACTGCGCTGATAGCGTCAGAAGCTGATCAGGACCGAGTCCTTGCTGGATCTCACCGACTTCAAACGCGATCTCTCCGAGCTCACTGACCGCCTGGGCAATGCCCAGGACTGTCTTTGACGTTCCTGCACTGAACGCACGACAACAAGATCTCGAGCAACTCGCCGCCCAGCCTGATTTCTGGGATGACCAGCAGAACGCCCAGAAGCAGATGCGGCGCCTGGATGAGGTGAAAGCTCAGCTGAGTCAGCTGGCCGGATGGAGCGGCGCTGTGGACGATGCCAAGGCCACCCTTGAGCTCTACGAGCTGGAACCCGACGAAGACCTGCTGCAGGAAGCCCAGAACGGCCTGAACCAACTGCGCCAGGGACTGGATCGCTGGGAACTCGAGCGCCTGCTATGCGGCGAATACGACAAAGAGGGGGCCGTCCTCAGCATCAATGCAGGAGCCGGTGGAACGGATGCCCAGGACTGGGCGCAGATGCTGCTGCGCATGTACACCCGTTGGGCCGAAGACCACGGCATGAAGGTGACCGTCGACGAACTCTCCGAAGGGGAAGAAGCCGGGATCAAGAGCTGCACGATCGAGATCGAAGGGCGCTACGCCTACGGCTACCTGCGCAACGAGAAAGGTACCCATCGCCTGGTGCGCATCTCACCGTTCAACGCCAACGACAAGCGCCAGACCAGCTTTGCCGGTGTGGAGGTGATGCCCAAGATCGAGGAGGACGTCAAGCTCGACATTCCTGAAAAGGACCTGGAGATCACCACCTCACGCTCCGGTGGCGCCGGTGGCCAGAACGTGAACAAGGTGGAAACGGCTGTGCGCATCCTTCACATCCCCACCGGGCTGTTTGTGCGCTGCACCCAGGAGCGCTCCCAGCTCCAGAACAAGGAGAAGGCGATGGCGTTGCTGATGGCCAAATTGCTCGTGATCGCCCAGGAGCAACGGGCGGCCGAAATCGCCGACATCCGCGGCGACATTGTTGAAGCAGCCTGGGGAAACCAGATCCGCAACTACGTGTTTCAGCCATACCAAATGGTGAAAGACCTGCGCACCAATGAAGAAACCAACGATGTGCAAGCGGTGATGGATGGGGCCCTCGACCCCTTCATCGACGCGTCTCTGCGCCAAGGTGTCGACAGCCCCGGCGCCGACACCGATTCCTGATCCCATGGCCTCCGACAGCACTCCACCGCCGAGCTTCATTAAACAGGCGATGCGCAACATGGTGCGCAAGGGCAGCAAGAGCCTGTTTCACCTCGGCCTCACCGCCATGGGATTCCTCGGCTTTATCACCCTCGTGGCTTGGCTAGGTCGACCGACCCTGCCGGGCTAGGCATGGAGCTCGACCTCGCATTGGATCGAAACGAGGCGCCGCTAGAGCCCTGCGACGCCTCCGACCTGCTCGACGAGACAGCCTGGATCCACCAGGTAGAGCATTGGCTGAGCACTCTTTGCGGGGATTCGCGCCTGGACTGTCCGACCCTGGTGCGCACGGCAGAGGAACTGAGCCTGGGGCTGCGCTTCACCGATGACGCCAGCATTGCGGCGTTGAACAGCACCTGGCGCCAGAAAACGGGCCCCACGGATGTGTTGTCCTTTGCCGCCCTCGACGACGCCGGCGACTGGATGGACGGACCCAGCATCGAACTCGGAGACATCGTGGTCTCTCTGGAAACGGCCCGGCGTCAGGCCCAAGAGCAGGGGCATAGCCTGAAGCGGGAATTGCGCTGGCTCGTGAGCCATGGCCTGCTGCACCTGCTGGGCTGGGACCATCCCGATGACGACAGCCTCGCCGCGATGCTCGCCCTGCAGGAAAGGCTTCTTGAGGGTGGGTGATCTGGACAACCCGGGTAGGCTTCGATGAGCGGGCGTTCGCCCTGCGGATGCCGAATTCCGTTCCGATGACCAGCGAATCGCCCCGGACACCATCCGCAGACGCAGCAGCGGAGGAGGTGGCCATGGTGCCCAACGGAATGCGACGACGGGGCAGCTGGCGCATCGCTGGCGATCTGCCGGCAAGCTTTCGCTACGCCGCCCAAGGCCTCGGCTACGCCTTCCTCACCCAGCGCAACTTCCGGATCCATGTGGTGACGGGGCTGGTGGTGTTTGGTCTCGCCGCCTGGCTTCAACTGGATCTGATCCGCCTGGCCGTGCTGGTGCTTACGGTGGCTGCCGTGCTGGTGTTGGAGCTGCTGAACACAGCGATGGAAGCGGTGGTGGATCTGGCCATTGGCCGGCGTTATCACCCATTGGCCCGCATCGCCAAAGACTGTGCTGCTGCAGCTGTGCTCACAGCGGCTATCAGCTCTTTATTGATCGCTGTGTTTCTCCTGCTTCCGCCGCTCTTGCTCCGCCTGGGGCTCTGACTCCCGATTCGCACGCAGATGCTGCTGGTCATCGACAACTACGACAGCTTCACCTTCAACTTGGTGCAGTACTTCGGTGAGCTGGCCGCCCAGCATCCGCTGGCGGCGGAGCTGCAGGTGCATCGCAATGACGCCATCAGCCTTGAGCAGATCAGAGCCTTGAACCCCGACGCGATCTTGTTGTCGCCCGGCCCGGGGGACCCCGATCAATCGGGCGTCTGCCTGGACATCCTCCAAGAGCTGTCGGCAACCGTGCCCACGCTGGGGGTATGCCTGGGCCATCAGGCCATCGCCCAGGTGCATGGCGGCCGGGTGGTACGCGCCCAGCAGCAGATGCATGGCAAGACCTCGCCTGTGCTGCACAAAGGCGACGGCGTGTTCGCAGGCCTGCCCCAACCGCTGACGGCCACCCGCTACCACTCCCTCATCGCCGAGCGCGACACCCTGCCGGACTGCCTTGAGGTGACCGCCTGGCTTGAGGACGGCACGATCATGGGCCTGCGGCACCGGGAGCATCAGCACCTGCAGGGGGTGCAGTTCCATCCCGAAAGCGTGCTGACCGATCAAGGCCACCAACTGCTGGCCAACTTCCTGCGGGAAGCCGAGGGATAACGCTGTTAGCGTCCAGAGCAAGTTCATTCCCGCCCATGTCCGTCCTGCGTTCCGCTGTGACCGCCGCTGCAGGCCTGGCACTGAGCCTGATCTCTCCAGCCTTGGCGGGCGGTGGGGTGTCGATCAGCAGCTACGGGCAACGGGCCCTGCTGATCCAAGGCGGCGGCCAGTCGGTGCTGCTCAACCCCTACAAGGCAGTCGGTTGTGCTGCAGGGCTTCCTGAACCCCGGCTGACGGCCGGCGTTGTTCTGGCCAACTCAGAACTCGCCGATGAAGGGGCCCGCGACATCGCCGGTGGCCGCTTTCTGGCACAACCGGGGTCGTATCGCATCGGTGGCCTAAGCCTGGAGGGCTTTGCCAGCCCCCACGACCGGATGGGCGGACGCCGCTTTGGCAATGCCACCATCTGGCGCTGGCAGCAAGGGGGCCTCAGCTTTGCCCACCTCGGTGCCACCGCTGGAGAGCTCACCGCCGCCGACCGGGTGCTGCTGGGCAACCCCGATGTGCTGATCATCGGCGTTGGCGGTGGCAGCAAGATCTACAACGCCGAGGAAGCCGCGGCGGTGGTGAATCAGCTGAACCCCAAACGCGTGATTCCAGTGCAGTACGTCAACGGGGACGCGCCCGAAGGGTGTGATCAGGAGGGTGTGCAGCCCTTCCTCGATGCCATGGGCGGAACCGCTGTGCGCCGTGTTGGCCGGTCACAAACCCTGCCGGGCAGCCTCGACGACACCACCGTGATCACGGTGATGCAGTAATCAGCGCAGCCAGCTGAACACGGTTCCAACCCGCCAGCACAGCAAGCAACAACAACACCCTCGCTTTCTGGGGATTGAGGTTGCCTGCGGGCAGCAGCCCAAGCCGTTCATCCTCGTAATGGTGGTGCACGGGTCCAGACCCGCAGCGGTTTGCCCGCAACATCAATGCCCGCTTCCCTGGCCAAGCCTGAAGGGCCGAACGCTCCGCTGCCGACAACTGGCCGGCGCCAGTGCCGGTGAACACCAGGCCCGCAACACCCGCTTGAAGACAAGCGGTGAGCATGAGCAGCTCGGGCTCAACAGAGCCGTAAACGATCGGCACCTGGGGCCATCGCTCGGGTAATGGGAGCCCAGCGAAGGGCACCTGCCGGGATCCGCTCGTCGTTGGCAGGTGAACGCCAACGTCATCGACCCAACCCAACGGCCCGCTGCCGAGACTGGCAAAAGCCCCCACCCCCTGAGTGGCCACCTTGGTGACAGCTCGAGCGCCATGGATCTGGCCATCCATCACCACCAAAACGCCGTGGCCGCGGGCTTCTCTGCTCAAGGCCACCTGCACCGCCTGCAACAAATTCAACGGGCCATCGGCACTGAGAGCCGTGGCCGGACGCATCGCCCCCACCAGCACCACCGGCCGGGGATCATCGATCAGCAGTTGGAGCAGCCAGGCGGTTTCCTCCAGCGTGTTGGTGCCGTGGGTGATCACCACCCCTGCCAGCTCTGGGTCCGCCGCAAAGGCATCACGAATACGCCCCACCAGAGCGCGCCAATGCGCAAACAGCAGATCGGCGCTGTCGACATTGGCGACCTGCTCCACCGCGATCGACGCCAGGTCCTGCAGCTGCGGCACCGCCGCCAGCAGGGCATCACCCCCGAGCACGCCCGCGGTGTAACCGTTCAGCGTTGTGCTGTCGGCGGCACAGCCGGCAATGGTGCCGCCGGTGGCCAGCAGCAACAGACGGTTCATTGCTCCAGGGGGAGGAACGCCTCCATGAAGCGCTGCATCTGGCTGGTGGTGCCGATACTCACCCTGAAGCACCCATCAATCAGGGGCTTACCCGCCATCGAGCGCACCAGGATTCCCGCCTCGCGCAACGCCGCATCAACTGCATCAACGGGTCGCTGGGGCCAGATCAGCAGATAGTTGCCGCCATCGCAGTGGTGGCGAACGGCAGCATCCCGCAGCGCCTGCAGGGTCCAATCGCGAGCCCGCAGCACCTCGGCCACGTAGGCATCCACATACGACTGATCCGCCAAGGCAGCGAACGCCGCGGCCACGGCCACGCTGTTGACGTCATAGGGGCCGGTAACGCGGCTGACCCGATCGACCACATCGGCATGGCCGATGGCAAATCCGATGCGCAGCCCCGCCAAACCAGCCGTTTTGGCCAGGGAACGGAACACCAGCAGGTTCGGTGTGGCCATGAAATCAGCGCTCGGCAAGACGCTGTCTCCGGTGAAGGCCTCATACAACTCATCCACCACCACCAAGGTGCCCGGGGCTGAGGCAGCCAAAGCGATCACCTGATCCGCTGGCAAACGCGTGCCGGTGGGATTGTTCGGATTGCAGATCAACAGCAACCGCGGCGTGCGAGCCGCCAATGCCTCCTGAATGGCGGCCAGGGGGAACTCGAACGTCTCGCCTTGGTAGGGGATCGCCTCGATCGTCATGCCCTGCATCCCGGCGCAGGGGCTGTAGTACCCGAAGGTGGGTACTGTCGTCAGCAACGTCTCACCGGCATCGCCATAGGCCTGAAACACGGCATGAATGGCGGCATCCACACCGTTGAACAGGCCCACCTGATCAGCCTGCAACCCCAGCCGGCAGCCGGTCTCCACCAGGTTCTGGAGCAGCGCCTCCCGCAGGCCGTCGTACTCCGGATACACGGCAATCTCTTCGGTGCTGAAGTTGCGCAGCGCCTGGGCCACCAGGGGGCTGGGGCCAATCGTGTTTTCGTTGAAATCCAGCCGCAACATCGTGCGGCGACCCTCCAGCGGAGCGCTGTAAGCCTTGAGCTGCTCAACGGCACCACGGGCCGCAGGAGCGCCATCGGGTGTGAACGGTTGGATGTTGTCGTTCACATGCGGTCCAGGGTGGCGATGCCCAGCAGTCCGAGCCCCAGTCTGAGGGTGTCCGCCGTCAAACGACAGAGGGCCAGGCGGGATGCCAGAGCTTCCGGATCTGCCTTGAGCACCGGCACCTGGTCGTAGAAGCGGTTGAACACCTGGCTGAGCTCGAACAGATAGCTGCACAAACGATTGGGCAGCAGCTCCTCCTCCACCTCAGCGATCACAGCGTCGAACTTGAGCAGCTCCCGCACCAGGGCCCACTCCTGGGGCTCACTGAACTGCAGTTGTGCGGTGGTGGCGGCAAGGTCACCACCCTTGCGGGCGATGCCGGCGATGCGCACCACGGCATAAAGGAGATAGGGCGCCGTGTTGCCCTGCAACGCCAGCATCCGATCGAAGGAGAACTGGTAGTTGGTGATCCGGTTCTGGCTGAGGTCGGCATATTTCACCGCGGCCAAACCCACGGTTCCCGCCACATGCTGGATGAACTCCTCCGACTCGCTGCGCTCCTCCTCCTTCAGGCGTGAGCGCAGATCGGTCTCGGCGCGCTCGACGGCTTCATCGAGCAGATCCCGGAGTCGCACCGTGTCGCCCGCGCGGGTCTTGAGCTTCTTGCCGTCTTCCCCCTGCACCAGGCCAAAGGGCACGTGCTCGAGGCGAGCGCCT
The DNA here is from genome assembly GCF_023630615.1 of Synechococcus sp. MU1648. Lineage (NCBI taxonomy): Bacteria > Bacillati > Cyanobacteriota > Cyanophyceae > Synechococcales > Synechococcaceae > Synechococcus > Synechococcus sp. MU1648. The sequence goes on along the minus strand of NZ_JAKUHI010000008.1, from coordinate 27,477 downwards.
TCAGGGATCCAGCCGGCCCGTTCGGCCACCTGGAACACACCGGCGAAATGGTTCGCCTGGCCGGCATCGGTGACGTACACCACACGGCGGGCACCATCCCCCTCAGGAGCAGCACCAAAGCGGTAGCGGATTGCCGCCAGATCGGTGGTGGCGTAGTTGAAGCCGCCATCGCTCTTCTGCACGATCACCGGCAGGGGGTTGCCGTCCTTGCCCTGCACGCCTTCGAGGAACACGCACTGGGCGCCGTCATCGGTGACCAACAGCTCGGCGGACTTCAACCCATCAATCACCGCCGGCAGGAAGGGGTTGTAAAACGATTCACCGCGCTCACTCAGGCGAATGTCGAGCCGGTCGTAGATCTTCTGGAACTCACGCCGCGACTGATCGCAAAGCAGGCCCCAGGCCTTGAGCGACACCGGATCGCCCCCCTGCAGCTTCACCACCTCATCGCGGGAGGTGGACTGGAAGGCTTCATCGTCATCGAAGCGCTTCTTGGCCTCGCGGTAGAAGGCCACTAGGTCTCCGAGATCCACCGCATCGGCGGTCTCAAGTGCTTCCGGCGCCACCTGCTTGAGATGGGTAATCAACATGCCGAACTGGGTGCCCCAGTCGCCCACGTGATTGAGGCGCAGCACGGGATGGCCACGGAACTCCAGCACCCGCGCCAGCGAATCGCCAATGATCGTGGAGCGCAGATGCCCCACATGCATCTCCTTGGCGATGTTGGGGCTCGAGAAGTCGACCACCACCGGTGCCTTGTTCGTCACCGCCGGCACGCCGAGCCGCTCGTCCCCCAGCCGCACCGACACCTCCGCCGCCAACCGCTCCGGGCGAATCGTGAGGTTGATGAAACCAGGCCCGGCGATCTGGGGTTCCAGGCACAGTTCCGTGAAGGCCGTATCAGCCTGCAGCTGCTCCACAATCGCCGTGGCGATCTGCCGTGGGGCCTGCTTCAGCGGCTTGGCCAGGGGCAGAGCACCGTTGGCTTGAAAGTCGCCAAATTCCGGCTTGCTCGCCGGTGCCAGCTGGGGATCCAGCACCGCTTCCGCCTCAGGGAAGGCCCGTTGCATGGCACCGCGCAACTGGGTTTCGAGGGCCTGGGCGATGCGCAGCATGGAGGGCAGCGGTGACAAGGTCAGCCCCCGATCATCCCGCGGCACTGTCAACCGAGGAATGTCAACGGGGGCACGCCCCCTCTCCCCACCGCTAAAGCGAGGGAGCGATCACAGCTCCGTCATGGCATCACCAACGATTCCCTACTGGCGCGTCTGGGTGGATGACGACGGCATCAGCAGGCAGTCACGGCATGCCTTGGAGGGCCATGAATTCGCTAACTTCGCGGCTGGTGCTGCTCCTCTTTGGTCAACCCGCCATGGCACGGAAACAACCACCCTCATCACCCTGGTGCTGCCTGCAGGAGGCATCTACGACTGGCATGAAAATCCGAAACCCCAATGGATCGTGCCGCTCCAGGGCTCCTGGGCCGTTGAAACCATGGACGGACAGACCGTGACGATGGGGCCCGGTGATCTGTCTTTTGGAGGCGACCAGGGCACGCGCGCTGGTCGAGGTCACCGGTCGTGGACGGTCGGATCGGAGGACGCCATGCTGCTGCTGCTTCAGGTGGAAACCAGCCCTTCCTGGGCGCCTCTCTCCAACGGGGGTTAACGCTCTGGAGAGGAAAAGCGCATACTCAGATCGAGCCAGCGGCTGCGGGTAACCGGCGCACTGGTGGAGATCAGATCGATACCGGTGGCGGCGTAGGCCTGCAGCTGTTCGGGCTGAATGCCCGAGGCCTCAAGCACCACCCCACCAGTGCTGCAGTCACGCAGGCGAGGCACCAGGGCACTGAGCTGCTCAGGGGTGAACTCGTCGAGCAGCACCCCATTGGCGCCCGCCTGAACCGCTTCCAGCGCTTGGACGTCGGTCTCTGCTTCCACAATCACGGACGTGGGCCAAGGCGCCTGCTCGCGCACGGCTGCGATGGCCGCTGTGATGCCCCCCGCCCAGGCGATGTGGTTCTCCTTGAGCATGGCCGCGTCATCAAGCCCCATGCGGTGATTGATGCCCCCACCACAGCGCACGGCGTATTTCTCCAGCGCGCGAAGCCCAGGCGTGGTCTTGCGGGTGTCGGCAAGACGAACACCCGTGCCCTGGAGTTGGGCCACCAGATCAGCGGTGGCTGTGGCAATGCCCGACAGGCGCATGGCCAGATTCAAGGCGGTGCGTTCTCCTGCCACCAAAGCCGTTGCAGGTCCCTGCAGCTCCAGCAGGCATTCGCCCTCAGCGACGGCGGCGCCGTCCTCCCGCAGCAAATGCACGCTCACCCCAGGATCAAGGCGCTGAAACAAGCGCTGCACCAACGGGCCACCGCAGAACCGCCCCGCCTGTTTGGCGACCCAATGGGCTTGACCCTGCTGGCCCTTCAACGCAGCAGCCGTCAGATCACCGCGACCGATGTCTTCCTCCAGCCAGGTCTCCAACGCAGCGGTGAGTGCCGGGGATTGCCAGTCCAAACGGTTCCTGAAGTCCGATGCATCTATTTTCCGATGCAGAAGCGCGAAAACACCCGATCCAGCACCGCTTCGGTGAGCTCTTCCCCGGTGATCTCCCCCAACGATCGGATCGCCTCGCGCAGGTCGATGGTCCAGAAGTCCCAGGGCAGCTGCTGCGCTGCCACCTCTTGGCTGCGGGCCAGGGCCTCGACAGCCCGGGCGGCGAGATCACGCTGACGTTGGTTCAGCGCCACCAACATGCCGTCGGTTCCTGCCGCACCACAACGCTCGAGCAGGGCCTGCACCAGGTCTGCCTCCCCCGTGCCCTCCAAGGCAGACAACTGAACATCCACCGGCTGGGGGAACAAACCCGCAGGGAGATCCGCCTTGTTGGCGACCAGGATCCTGGGGATCTGCTCCGGAATGCGCGCCAACAAGGCTGCATCTTCGGCGGTCCAGCCCGCATGGCCATCCAGCACCAACAGCACCACATCCGCCGTGGCCAGTGCTTCCTCGCTGCGGGCAATGCCCAGCTGCTCCACCGCATCGTCGGTGCTGCGGATGCCGGCGGTGTCGAGCAGGGTGATCGGCACCCCCTCCAGAACGATCTCGCTCTCCAGCAGATCCCGGGTAGTGCCCGGAAGATCGGTCACGATCGCCCGCTCGCGGCGGCTCAGACGATTGAGCAGGGAACTCTTGCCGACATTGGGGCGACCCACCAAGGCCACGCGTAGGCCCTGGCGCAGGGCATCTCCCCGCTCTCCATCCCGCACCAGCTGCTCAAGCTCGACGCGCACAGCTTGCAGCTGCTGCAGCAAGGCATCGCCATCCAAAGGGGGTAAATCCTCCTCGAAATCCACCCGAGCCTCCAGCTCGGTGAGCTGGTCGAGCAGCCGTTCCCGCAGATCTGTGATCTGGGCCTGGATCCCGCCATCAAGGCCCGCCATCGCCAACTCGGCCGCCCGGCGGCTGCGGGCCGCCACCAGCTCACTCACCGCCTCGGCGCGAGTGAGGTCGAGCCGACCGTTGAGCACCGCCCGCTGGCTGAACTCGCCAGGCAGGGCCCGACGAACTCCCGGCTGCCCCAGCACCTGTTCGAGCACCCGCTGAACAGCGATCACCCCGCCGTGGCAATGGATCTCCACCACGTCCTCCCCGGTGAAGCTCCGTGGGCCCCGCATCAGCAGCACCAACACCTCATCAAGACGCCGGCCTGCGCCATCGATCACGTGGCCATACACCACCCGGTGCGATCCCCACTCCTGACGGCCCGGGCAATGCACAACGGTGCGCCCCGCCGTTTCCGCATCAGGCCCGGAGAGACGAATCACGGCGATCCCGCCCTGGCCTGGAGCCACTGCGGTGGCCACCGCCGCAATCGTGTCGGTGCTGGGCACAGCCATCGCTGCTGGTGATCCATACCTAAGATCCGGCCGTCTTTCGCTGGGTTCATGCGCCGGTTGCTGCGCCTCAGTCGCCTCCGGATGCGCCGCGGGGTCCTCTGGCTGTGGAAACAGGAAGGAACACCAGCCCAACGGGCCCGCGGCCTAGCCGCCGGCGTGTTCTGCGGCTGCTACCCCTTCTTCGGGCTGCAGATTTTCCTCAGCGTGGGCGTCGCCACCGTGGTGCGTGGTAACCACCTTCTCGCCGCCGCCGGCACCCTGGTGAGCAATCCCCTCACCTACCTGCCCCTCTACTGGTTCAACTATCTGGTGGGCTGTCAGCTGCTGGGCCCTGGCCGAGGCGGGATCAACCTGGCGGAGCTCAATCGCAGCAGCCTGTGGTCCCAGGGCTGGGACTTCACCCAACGCATCCTGCTGGGCTCGACCGTTGTGGGGATGATGCTGGCCATCGCCAGCGGCTGGATGGCCTACCGCCTGTTTGTGCGGCGCGGGGCCCGTCCTGTGGTGAGCAGCAGTCGCTAACCCGTTCCCACCCGAGCAATCCCGATCACATCCGCCATCGAGCGGATCTGGTCCATCGTGCGGCTGAGCTGATCCGCACCGTCCAACTCAACCCGCAGATCAATGCGGGCGGGCCGGCCCGCTGCGGTGGTCACCCTGGCATCACTGACGTTGATGGCGCCATCGGAGAGACGCATCAGGATGTCCTTGAGGATGCCGACGCGATCGATCACTTCGATCCGCAGCTGCACCGGGAAGCGTTGCTTCTCCCGTTCGGCGTGGGTGGTGTTCCAGCGCACGGGCAGACGCCGTTCCCGCGGAATCGTCTCCACATTGGAGCAGTCCTGCCGGTGAATGGTGATGCCGTGGTTGCCGAGGGCCACCGTGCCCACGATCAATTCGCCCGGCAGCGGGCTGCAGCAGCCTCCTAGGCGGTAATCCAATCCCTCCAGCCCCAGGATCGCCCCTTCGCCTCCAGAACGATCCGGCGCGACATCCCGCGATGGCACCAGAGCCATCGCCACCTCCTCATTGCTGGGCGGCGCCTGCTGCTGTTCCGCCAGCAGGCGCATCTCCTCCCGCAGACGGTTGAGCGCTTGCTGCAGCGTCACATCACCGAACCCCAGTGATGCCAGCAGATCCTCGGTGGTGGGCACATTGCAACGTTGCGCCACCCGCTGCATCGCCTCACTGTTCAGCAGGGCATCGAAGCCATCACGCCCCAGCTCCCGCTCCAGCAGATCCTTACCCCGCTCAATCGTTTCATCACGGTGGCTGCGCTTGTACCACTGACGAATGCGATTACGCGCCGTCGGCGTGGCCACAAAGTTCAACCAATCCAGGCTGGGGTGAGCCGTCTTGCTGGTGAGCACCTGAACGAAATCGCCGTTTTGCAGTGGTGTAGCCAGGGGGCAGAGCCGATCATTGATACGGACGCCATGGCAGTGGTCGCCCACTTCGGAGTGGATGCGATAGGCGAAGTCGACAGCGGTTGCCCCCTTGCGCAAACCGAGCAGATCACCCTTCGGTGTGAACACGAACACCTCTTCGTCAAACAGGTCTTCCTTGATCGACGAGAGGTAGTCGTTGTGATCGTCATTTCCGCCTTCCTGTTGCCAATCCACCAGCTGACGTAGCCAGTTGAACCGCTCCGCATCACTGCTGCTGCTGGCCGGCGAGCCTCCTTCTTTGTATTTCCAGTGAGCCGCAATCCCGAATTCGGCCACATGGTGCATTTCAAGGGTGCGGATCTGCACTTCGATCGGGCGATGCCGACCGATGACCGCCGTATGGAGGGATTGATACCCATTGGGTTTCGGCAACCCGATGTAGTCCTTGAACCGACCAGGAATCGGACGAAAGGTGTCGTGAACCACCGCCAGCGCGCGGTAACAGCTTTCGACATTGGTGGTGAGAATCCGCAACGCCGCCACGTCGTAGATCTCGTTGAACTCCTTCTGCTGACGCTGCATCTTGCTCCAGATGCCATAGAGATGCTTGGGACGACCCGTCACCTCGCAGTGCTCTAAGCCAGCTCGTTCCAGCCGCTCATTCAGCAGCCCCACCGTGACACCGAGCCGTTCCTCCCGCTCGCTGCGCTTGGTCGCCACCTCCTCTTGAATCTCACGGAAGGCTTCCGGTTCCAGCAATTTGAACGCCAGATCCTCCAGCTCCCACTTGAAGCGGCCAATGCCGAGCCGGTTGGCGAGGGGTGCATAGATCTCGCGCGTTTCACGGGCGATCCGCTGGCGCTTTTCCTCCTTCAGAGCACCAAGGGTGCGCATGTTGTGCAACCGGTCCGCCAGCTTCACCAACACCACGCGGATGTCGCTGGCCATCGCCAGGAACATCCGCCGCAGGTTCTCCGCCTGAGCTTCCGTGCGGTCGTTGAAGTGAATTCCGCCGAGCTTGGTGACACCCTCCACCAGTTCACGCACCTCTGAACCGAAGTACTGCTCGATCTGATCGGGGGTGACGTCGGTGTCCTCGACCACGTCATGGAGGAACCCAGCAGCAATCACGGGGGCACTGGCGCCGATATCCCGCAACAGATCCGCCACCGCCACCGGATGAACGATGTAGGGGTCACCACTGGCCCGGAACTGTCCCTCATGGAGCTGAAAACCGAAATCGAAGGCCGACACCAGCAGCGCCTCAGAATCCGTAGGGCAGCTCTGACCGATGCCGGGCGGCACATTGGCGATGCACTCCCTCAACCAGTCCGGCAGAGAGATGTCGTAGTCATCCGGATGGCGGATGGGATGGCGCCGGACTTCTGGCAACACACACGCCACCGCAGCCGAACCAGTGCTGGTTCGGGGCTCTTTGGGTGTTGAGGCGGCGTTGAGCATCCGACCCAGCGGATCAATCCATGGTATTCAGTGCAGGACCTCCCGTCTTTCCTGCCGCACTGTTCATGGGCCGGCCTGTTCTGGAACTCGAACAGCTGCGACTGCGCTACCCCGGCAGTGAGTGCTGGACGCTGGATGGGCTGAATTTGAGCCTCGAGCCCGGGGAGACCCTGGCCTTGGTGGGATCTTCCGGATGCGGCAAAAGCACCGTGGCCCGCGCCGTGATGCAGCTGCTGCCGCGGGGAACCGTCTGTGAAGGACGGCTGGACTTAACCGGCCAGGATCCACGCCAGCTCAGGCGACCGCAGTTGCGACAGCTGCGCGGTGAGGCGGTGGGTCTGGTGTTCCAGGACCCGATGACGCGGATGAATCCGCTGATGACCGTGGGGGGACATCTGATCGACACCCTCAAGGCCCACCGGCCTGACACCAGCAACACGGCCCACCAAGAACGGGCCCGAGAGCTGCTGGAGCGGGTGGGCATCGGTGCCAACCGCTTCCGCGCCTACCCCCATGAGCTCAGCGGTGGCATGCGACAACGCCTGGCCATTGCCCTGGCGATTGCCCTGGAACCGCCGCTGCTGATCGCCGATGAACCCACCACCAGCCTGGATGTGGCTGTAGCAGGGCAGGTGATGGCGGAGCTCAGCGGTCTCTGCAAAGAACTGGGCAGTGCCTTGCTGCTGATCAGCCATGACCTGGCCATGGCCGCCCGCTGGTGCGACCGCATGGCGATGCTCGACAACGGACGCAAGGTGGAGGACGGCCCCAGCCATCAGCTGCTCACCAGGCCGAAGTCGTCCGTGGGGCAACGCCTGGTCGCCGCAGCACAGGCCCGGGAAGGTGGGAGGTCGCCGGCGCGTCCTGACAACAGCAGCGTGCTGAAGGTGGAGGAACTGCGCTGCTGGCATGCCGTGGGTGGCGCGCCTTGGTCTCCTGTCTGGCTTAAGGCAGTGGATGGGGTGAGTTTCGAGCTCAGGGCCGGGGAAAGCCTGGGAGTTGTCGGAGCATCCGGCTGTGGCAAAAGCACCCTCTGCCGGGCCTTGATGGGGCTCAATCCCATCCGCGGCGGACGGGTCGACCTGCTCGGCCAGGCTCTGCTGAGCCTCCGCGGAGAAGCGCTGCGGTCAGCCCGTCGGGCCCTTCAGATGGTGTTTCAAGACCCTCTGGCCTGCCTGAACCCCGCCCTGCAGGTGGCTGATGCCATCGCCGATCCATTGCTGATCCATGGCATCTGCTCCAAAGCTGCAGCCCGGGAGGAAGCCCGACGCCTACTGGAACGGGTCGGACTCAGCCCGGCAGAACAGTTTCAGGAGCGCCTGCCAAAGCAGCTCTCCGGTGGCCAGCAACAGCGGGTGGCGATCGCGCGCGCCCTGGCCTTGAAGCCCAAGGTGCTGATCTGCGATGAGAGCGTCAGCATGCTTGATGCGGAAGTGCAGGCGGATGTTCTGGGCTTACTGAGGGAGCTGCAGCAGGAGCTGGGCCTTGCGATCGTGTTCATCACCCACGACCTCTCGGTGGCCAGTGGGTTCTGTCACCGGGTGATGGTGCTGGACAAGGGAAAGGTGGTTGAGGAGGGCCCAGGGGACCGGATCTTCAGCGCACCTCAGGCACCGATCAGCCAGACGCTGGTGGAGGCCTGCCCAAGGCTGCCCCGCTGAACTCAGGCAGTCTGTGAAAGGTCAACCACGATCAGGTGCCGGCGCAAGGCAGCAGGAAGCACCTCACGGCGCACGGAACGGATCAAAGCGGAGACCCAAGTTCTGTTGCAACGAACCCGTATGACCATCGATCGGCCTGTGGATTATTCACCATAAAAAAGCGGATTCAGCACTTGTCGAGTGCGCCACTAAACCTGCAACTCTCCCCATCAACCCGACGCGGCGCGCCGCCGCAACACCCCCAATAACTTCTCCAACACAGGCGGGAGGGGTGCCTCAAACACCATCCGTTCGCGACTGATTGGATGGTCCAGCCCCAACTGCACGGCATGCAGCGCTTGGCCGGGCAGTTCGATCGGCAATTTGCGGCAGCGGCTGTAGGTGGGATCCCCCACCACGGGGTGATTGATGTGGGCGCAGTGGACGCGAATCTGATGGGTCCGCCCGGTGTCGAGCTTGAACCGCAGAAGTGAGTAGTCCCCGAGACGCTCCACCAGGGTCCAGTGGGTGCAGGCGTAACGACCGTTTTCAGTGCTCACCACGGCGTACTTCTTGCGATCCACCGGATGACGACCGATGGCGCCGACGATCGAGCCGGAGTCGCCGTCGGGCACACCGTGGACAACGGCGAAGTACTCACGGGAAGCGATCCGTTTCTGGATCTGAACCTGCAACCGCACCAGGGCCTCCTGGCTCTTGGCGATCACGATGCAGCCGGTGGTGTCTTTGTCGAGACGGTGGACAATCCCCGGGCGCAGCTTGCCGCTGATCCCAGGCAGATCCGGGCAGTGATGCAGCAGACCATTCACCAAGGTGCCGTCCTTGTTGCCCGGTGCCGGGTGCACCGTCAGACCTGCGGGCTTGTTGAGCACGATCAGATGATCGTCTTCAAACAGCACATCCAGATCCATCGGCTCTGGCTTGAGATAAGGCAACGGTTCCGGGGGCGGCATCCACAGCTGCACTTCGTCGCCCTGACGCAACGGTGTTTTGGCCTTGCCGGTCTTGCCGTTGACGCGCACATACCCCGCGTCGATGAACTTCTGAATCCGGGCTCTGCTCTGCTCCGTGCGCTGACTGACCAGCCAACGGTCCAGCCGCATCGGCAGCGGTTTGGGATACGTCAGCGTGAGCAGCTCTCCCTCACCCTCCCCAAAGCGATCGGTAAAGGTCTCTTCCGGCAGCGGAGGACGCTTCCACTGCGGACTCATGCCGGCAGCTCCAGGGCGATGCTGCCGAGGGCCGATTTACGGAAATCATCCAGCAGCCGCTGGGCCATGCGCGCTGTTTCCCCAGAGGTGTGGCGGGACGCTGCGGCCTCCAGCCAAAGGGCGGGGTCCGCCGTTTCACCGCTCAATGGAATGCCATAACGCTCCTGCAGGAGCGGGAGCGTCACTCCGGCTGCGGCCTGCGATTCGGCATCAATCAACAGCTGCAGAAAGGCCTGAGCCACCAGTTCACCGTCGTAGGCGGCCTGGCCGATGTCGTCACAAAGGGCGAGCCGCAGGGCCGCTTGCTGGTTATCGAGCCGGGGGGGCAGAACCCCTGGTGCATCAAGGAGATCCAGGTCTTGCCCCAGCCGCACCCAGCGCAGGGTTCGCGTCACCCCCGCCCGCCGGGCACTGGCCACCACCTTCTGCCTCACCAAACGATTGATCAATGCGGACTTGCCCACGTTGGGAAATCCGAGGGTGAGGGCCCGCACCGGCCTGGGCCGCATGCCCCGGTTGCGACGGCGTTCGTTGAGCTGATCTCCGGCACGGATCGCGGCCTGCTGCACCTGCTTCACCCCAGTACCGGCCTTGGCATCACACCAAACCGTCTTCTGACCCTGGGCCTTGAACCAGGCCTCCCAGGCCTCCTTGGCGGCCGCTGTGACCATGTCACGCCGATTGATCACCAAGAGGTGCTGCTTGCCCTTCAGCCAGCGGTTGAGATGGGGGTGACCTGTGGCAAGAGGAATCCGGGCATCGCGGACCTCAATCACCAGATCCACCTTGTCGAGATGGCGTTTGAGCTGCTGCTCCGCCTTCGCGATGTGGCCGGGGTACCACTGAATCGTTGGGGTGCTCACAAACGCAAACGCACAGAACAGGTGGCCCGCTGAAACACATTCACATTGAACTCGCCGGCGCTATCGCCCTTCACACGGGTTAATGTCACCCCGTTTTCTTACCGCACGAGACAACCCTATGGCGAAGCGTTCCCTGGCCAGCCTCCAAGCCGGCGACCTGAGCGGCAAACGCGTTCTCGTGCGGGTTGACTTCAACGTGCCCCTGAACGATGCCGGTGCGATCACCGACGACACCCGCATCCGTGCCGCCCTGCCCACGATCAAAGACCTGATCAGCAAGGGCGCCAAGGTGATCCTTTCTGCTCACTTCGGCCGTCCCAAGGGCCAGGTCAACGACGCCATGCGCCTGACCCCCGTGGCGGCTCGCCTGAGCGAACTGCTGGGCAAATCCGTAACCAAGACCGACAGCTGCATCGGCCCTGATGCCGAAGCCAAGGTGGGCGCTATGGCCAACGGCGATGTGGTGCTGCTGGAGAACGTTCGCTTCTTCGCTGAAGAAGAGAAGAACGAAGCAGGCTTCGCCGAGAAACTGTCTGGTCTGGCTGACGTGTATGTGAACGACGCCTTCGGCGCCGCCCACCGTGCCCATGCCTCCACCGAAGGCGTGACCAAGTTCCTCAAGCCCTCCGTCGCCGGCTTCTTGATGGAGAAGGAGCTTCAGTACCTGCAGGGTGCTGTCGACGAGCCCAAGCGTCCCTTGGCCGCCATCGTCGGTGGCTCCAAGGTGAGCTCCAAGATCGGCGTGCTCGAGGCCCTGATCGACAAGTGCGACAAGGTGCTGATCGGCGGCGGCATGATCTTCACCTTCTACAAGGCCCGCGGCCTCTCAGTGGGCAAGAGCCTGGTGGAAGAGGACAAGCTGGAACTGGCCAAGGAGCTGGAAGCCAAGGCCAAGGCCAAGGGCGTGCAGCTGCTGCTTCCTACCGATGTGATGCTGGCCGACAACTTCGCCCCCGACGCCAACAGTCAGATCGCTGACATCAACGCCATCCCTGATGGCTGGATGGGCCTCGACATCGGCCCCGACTCGATCAAGGTGTTCCAGGACGCCCTGGCGGATTGCCAGACCGTGATCTGGAACGGCCCCATGGGCGTGTTCGAGTTCGACAAGTTCGCTGCTGGCACCAACGCCATCGCCACCACCCTGGCGGACCTGAGCGGCAAGGGCTGCTGCACGATCATCGGCGGCGGTGACTCCGTTGCAGCCGTTGAGAAGGCTGGCCTGGCCGAGAAGATGTCTCACATCTCCACCGGTGGCGGCGCCAGCCTTGAACTGCTGGAAGGCAAGGTGCTGCCTGGTGTGGCTGCCCTCGACGCCGCCTGATCAGACGTTCAGGCCTGGAGCTTCCTGCCTTTGGCATCGCGCTTCTTGCCGGTGCGCGCCGGAAGCCCCAGCTGATTCCGCACTTTGTTCACGTATGCCCGGTAGTCCTGCTTGAGGGACTTCCGGGCTTTTTTCATGTCCTTACGACACGTCTTGATCGCATTCGCGGATGCTGCCGAATCAACACAGAGCTGATGGCTTTGCAGGAGATCCAGTCGACGCTGGTAGTTGTCTTTGAACCAGGTCTTACGGGCCTGGAATAGAACCTGGCTCTGCTCGGGGGACTGATCCCGCCCAGCCATTGCCGATGGGGCCATCGTCATGACCGGTGCTGCCATCAGTGCAGCCAGAGCCAGAGAAGCGTTGGAGATGCGCATGGATGAAGCCTTCGCAATGCATCCATTCTGGTGACACTTATCAATCAGGATCTGAATGGTCTGCCATGAGTCATGACCAGATCTGACTTAAGCCTCGGCTTCGTGGGGCTAGGAGCGCTCGGCTTGCCGATGGCAATCAACCTGCACCGCGCCGGCTTGCGGCTGAGGGTGCACACCCGCAGCCGCAAAGCCGAAACCAGGCCAGAGCTCGAGGGTGCAACTCGATGTTCCAGCCCAGCCGAGGCCAGCGCCGGCGTTGACGTTCTTCTTCTGTGCGTCAGCGACGACGAAGCCGTTGAGGAGGTCTTGTTCGGACCCCACGGAGCTGCGTCACAACTCACCACCGGCAGCGTGGTGCTGGATTGCTCCACCATTGCTCCCGCCACAGCCGAACGCTGTGCGGAGCGCCTGGCACGCCAGAACGTCCATTACCTGGATGCCCCGGTCACCGGCGGCACGGAGGGCGCCAAACGCGGCAGCCTCACAGTGCTGGTTGGAGGAGCCACCGAGCCGCTCGAGCGTGTTCGGCCGATTCTCGAGGTGATCGGCTCCTCCATCCACCACTTCGGCAGCGTGGGACGAGGGCAGCAGGTTAAGGCGGTGAACCAGGTGCTGGTGGCCGGCAGCTATGCCGCCGTGGCTGAGGCAGTGGCCCTGGGCCAGCGCCTGGATCTACCCATGCCAATGGTGGTCGACGCCCTCAAAAACGGAGCAGCCGGGTCCTGGGCTCTGGAGCATCGCAGCACCGCAATGCTTGAAGGCAGCTACCCCCTCGGCTTCCGGCTCAGCCTGCATCGCAAGGATCTCGGTATCGCCCTCGACACAGCCAGAGCAGTCAAACTGGATCTCCCCGTGACGACGCTGGTGGAACAGCTGGAACTCGATCTGATCAACGGCGGCCATGGCGATGAGGACGTGTCGGCTCTGCATCGCTGGAACCCTGCGATGGGAGAGAGCTAATGGCTGTTGACCACGCGCACCCGCTTGGTGGCCGTCACCACCCCATCGGGATGCACCAGCATCACGGCCCAAGTTTGTGAACCAGGTTGCTGTGGTGCCTGAACGCTCTTGAACAAGCCACCACCACCCAAAGGCGCCAGCGGCAGATTGGGGCGAATCTGAGCCGACAACTGCTCATCGGTGAGGTCGAGCAAGCCGCCCGCCACCAGTGCCTGGCCCAGCGGCTCTTCAACCACCAGATCAATGTCGTAGCGACTGCCGGTCAGCACCACATCGGGGATCGAGACGTTGACGGCCAACGGGCGTTCACCGCTGCGCAGCAACGACTGCTGTGCCAACAGTTCTTGCTCCACCAGCTGCCCCCCCTCCAGACGAATCGCAATCTGCTCCGAGGCTTCCAAGGCGTAGTTCAGCCCCTCGGATTCGGCTGCACCACGCACCCTCAAGGTGAGGGTCTGACGGCCATCCGGCGTTGGCTCTGCAGGCTCCACCTGCCAGGTGACCTCAGGGAAATCCTGACGAAATCGCTGATAGCGCTGGGCCAATACGGGCTGCAGCTCAACGCTGGCCACCGTGTCGAACGCCGTAGGGGCACCACTCGCAGGACCGCTGCTGTTCAACACCGTTTGCAGACGCGAGCTGAAGCTCTCCACCGCACTGCCCTCACGACCGGGCTGCTCAAGGGCATGGACCGGAGATAGCACCAGCGCTATGGCCGACACCAGCGTGGCTCCCAGGAAACGACGCACGGGCCGGAACGCAACAACCCAATTAAGTTAGGCGTGGTGAGCGGAGACGGCCGACGCGATGACCCGGCTTCTGATTGCTGCCAGCGGCACCGGCGGCCATCTCTTTCCAGCTCTGGCTGTTGCAGAAGCCGTTGAAGACCAGTGGCCCGTGCGCTGGCTTGGGGTGCCCGATCGACTCGAAACGCGCCTGGTGCCCGAACGCTTTGGCTTGGTGTGCGTGAACGCCGGCGGCCTGCAGGGGCGTGGGCTGACCAAGTTGCTGCAGCTGCTGCGTCTGTTGCTGGCCAGCGTCAGCGTGCGGCGGGTGATCCGCCGGAACGCGATCGATGTGGTCTTCACCACCGGCGGCTACATCGCTGCCCCGGCGATCCTTGCGGCGCGCTGGTGCGGCATTCCCGTGGTGCTGCATGAATCCAATGCCATCCCGGGGCGCGTCACGCGGTTGCTGGGTCGCTTCTGCAGCGCCGTGGCCATTGGCCTCCCCGCTGCCGCCAAGCGCATCCCCGGCAGCCAGCCGGTACTGACCGGCACGCCAGTGCGTTCCAGCTTCCTGGCAGCGCAACCCTTGCCGGCCTGGGTCCCCTCGGGCGAAGGCCCACTGTTGCTGGTGATGGGCGGCAGTCAAGGCGCGGTGGGCTTGAACCGCATGGTGCGTGCTGCGGTGCCGGCCCTGTTGGAGCAGGGCTGCCGGGTGGTGCACCTCACCGGCGACAACGATCCCGACATCGAGCAGCTGCAGCATCCACAGCTGGTGGAACGCCGCTTCAGCGACGAGATTCCCGGGCTGCTGCAACATGCCGACCTGGCCATCAGCCGCGCGGGGGCCGGCAGCCTCAGTGAACTAGCGGTTTGCGGGACTCCCAGCGTGCTGGTGCCGTTCCCGCAGGCGGCAGATCAACATCAGGAGGCCAATGCCGCCTGCGCCGCGTCTCTGGGTGCTGCCGTGATCGTGCATCAACACCAGCCGGATCAGCCCGTGTTGTTGAACACTGTTCAAAGGCTCCTGGCAGCACGGCTGGGGCCAACCAATGCTGCCTCCGATCCCCTGGCCCAGATGCGTGAAGGCATGCAGGCCCTGGCGGAACGGGATGCCGAGCGGCAACTGGCTGCCTTGCTTCAGACGCTGGTGGACTGAGTCAAGTCAGAGGGTTGCGCTGCAACTCCTCACGCAACGCCCTGACGATGCGGCGGTTGTTGCGGCGAGATTGCAACCCGATCCGTAGCCAGGTTTCACCCAAGCCCTCGAAGGAGCGGCAATCGCGAAGAAGGATGCGATACCGCTGCTCCATCGCTTCCCGCAACGGCACCAGGGAGCTGTTGGCGCGAATCAGCAGGTAATTCACCGCCGACGGCATGGGGGTGATGCCAGGCAGCGCCGCTAACTGCTGCTGCATCCAGGCGCCTTCTATGGCCACCCAACGCTGAACCCGCTCACACCAACGGCGGTAACGCCGAGGCGATGCCAACAACCTTTCGCCAACAGCCAAAGCGATGCCATTCACAGGCCAGGGATCCCGCCACTCAGACCAACGCTGCAGCCGCTGCGGGTGCGCAACGGCGTAACCCAGCCGAAGCCCGGCGATGCCATACAGCTTGGTGAGGCTGCGGATCACCACCAGATTGGAGTGGTCGGCCACCAACGGAATCAGCGACTGCTGTTCGCCATTGGGGACCAGGGGCAGGAACGCCTCATCGCAGATCACCAGTGCATAGCGCTCCAACAGCGGCTCCAACGAGGCACGGCTCCAGAGCTGACCGGTGGGATTGTGGGGATTGCAGATCCACAACACAGCCCCCTTCAGGGCGGGATGCACCAGCGGGCCGGCGTGATCCCAGGTCAATGCCAAGGACCCGTCGATCCGAGAAGCGTTCCAACACTTCAAAGCCCGCCGGTAGTCGGCGAACCCGGGAGCGAGAAGCGCACTGACGCCAGCAGCAGCAGCGTCGCGCGCCGCCCAGGTGAACAACTCAGCTGCCCCGTTGCCAGGAAGCACAGCATCAGGATCCACGCCATGCAAGCCCGCCATCGCCTGGCGGAGGGACGTCTGACCACGATCGGGGTAGTCGCGGATGGCAACTAGGGGGATACGGGAGCAGCTCGGGCTCCAGGGAGTAAGGGAGGCACTGGCATCCAGTAACTGCGATGGCCTGCAGTTCAACCTTGCGGCGGCTACTTCGCGGTTGCCGCCATGGCGTAGGTCGACGCCCATCCCGACTCCCGATAGAACGCAGAGACATCACCAGAGTGGCCCACTGCCGATGCCAGCCCGAGTGCTGCTGTTCACACTGCTCCTCGCTGCACCATTGGCGGCACGAGCAGACGACCTAATTGTTTTGCTGCAGCAACGAAATTGTCCGGACTGTCACCTTGCAGATCTGGATCTTGTCCACGCCGACCTCCGCGATGCCGACCTTCAGCGTGCCCAACTACAACGCGCCAACCTCGGACAGGCACGCCTTGACGGAGCAGATCTGCGGAAGAGCAACCTGCAGTTCACCAACCTCCGGGGGGCTTCCCTGCGCGGCGCTGATCTGAGGGGCAGCACGCTTTACGGAACAGACCTGCGCCATGCCGACCTCAGTGGAGCTCAGCTCGATGACGGGGCTCTCGAACAGACTCACTGGCAGGGGGCCCAAGGGATTGCAAAAGATGTGCTCAGCCATGCATCTCTCCACAATGCCGGCGTCGCAGCTGCAGAACAAAGCCAATGGAAACGAGCTGAAGAGCTGTTCAGTAGCGCGCTTGCCGTAGCGCCAAGCGAACCATTGAGTTGGGTCGCCCGGGGGCTGTGTCGAGGAGAACTCGGCGACAACAAACGAGCATCACAAGATTTAAAATATGCAAGCCAGCTCTTCAAAAACAATGGAGATTTAATCAAATCTAAGCAACTAGAGCTGGCCAGTAAAAACGTTGATGCACCTGCGGACGAAAGCTCACATCAAGGCAATGGAATCGGTTCAGTGGCCATCTCAGGGACAATTAAAGCTTTTCAAACACTTGCGCCACTTGCTCTACGACTGATTTCACCTTAGGCCGAGTTTAGCGATAACCAGCGCCTAAAACTGTCCTGACCTGTTGGGTCCCTGGGACATAGCCATAGCCATATGCTCCACCTTGATCATCATTTAAAATATATGGGGTGACGACAATCACAAGCTCTTCTTTTGTTCTTGTGGAAGACGACCCCCTAAAAAGGCTACCGATTAACGGCAGGTCTCCCAAAATGGGCCACTTCGTAACACTTTCAGTCTGCCTTTCGGACATTACACCGCTGACAATAAGAGTCTGCTGATCTCGCAAACGGATGCCCTTAGCGACCAACTCACGTGCATCAATATTGAAGAATGGAATTCCGTCTCGCTCCCCTGCAGAGACCGGAAATCCCAATCTTGGGAGAACACTCATCGACACAAATCCATTGTCGTCAATCTTGTCAACACCAACAGTGAGAGTGAGCCCGGCAGTTTCTTTTTGATAGGTCGTTGACACATCGGTCACAGTACCGTCCTCATCCCTTTCGACATTGCGCACTATATTGGTAACAACTTCCAGCCCAGTCTTGGTCGCGGAAGTCTGACCTTCCCCAACCAATAGCGTCGGCTGAGCCAATATTTTTGCACTTCGAGATTGAATTTTTGCTTCAAGATAACTGTAGAAAGAATTACTCGGCTGCCTATACTGATCAGCAGAGCTTACGTACTTAGGCCTTCCTTTCTTGTCGTATACAGGATGCAATACCTGAGGCGAGCCTGGATTCGTGTCAGGAACATAAATCGGCCTGCCTTGAGAGTCATAGGCATAGACTGGATCATCCGGATCAACAGGAACAAAAATTTGCTCACCATTAGGGGCGACAAAAGGAGCAACGACCTGCTTTTGAAGCGTTGGATCAATAACACGCTGCCGCGGAACTTTTCCAGACAAGGGATATGTTCCAGGAACACCCGACACTCCTTCCCCATATAGCCCAGTCCCATCAGAGCCACCAGGCTTGTAGTCCCCAAAATTGAGATGCCCCTTTCCACTATCACTGACAATAAAAGTATTACCCATACGAGATGAGAAGCTTGATTCAAGCGTCTTTTCATTATCCAATTTCACACTAATAATTTGCACTTTGATAGCAACTTGCCTCTGACGCAAATCAATTTGCCTCAGATAACTTTCAGCCAATGCAATCAAGCGGGATTCGCCAACAAGCGTGACAGTGCCTAAACGTCCATCGGTTGTACCAACTAATCCAAGCAAAGGACCCTTTTGAGCAGCAATCGTTTCCACTTCACTTAAAAACTGCTTTGTTTGAGATACCTGGGCACTCAACTCAGACGTATCAGCGGATGCCGCTTCTCCTCGTGTCACCTCAATCTGCCTCACCTTGCTCATCTGAGCACCCAAGCTCGAAAGATAATTAGCCGCAGTATCTGTTTTCGCTTGGTTCAAACGAAACACCTTCGACATCTGGGGGCCGAGACCGCTTGACTCCAAGGTCTCACCGACCAACAAGGTCCTGCCCTCCAATTTGGCTTGGAGCCCCGAAGCAAGCAGTACACTATTTAATGCACGACCGAAAGGTTCATCTTTAAATGCCAAACTGACCAAACGAGTTGAATCCTGATCTTGATTATTCTGATCTTCGGAAGACGCTCTTGGATTGACGTACACAAAACCGAGCCCGCCCAACCTTGCTAGAGACATCAACGCATTTTTTGCTGGAGCATTATTCAAGGCCAGAGTGACAGGTGGCCCTGAAGCAGCAATCAAACTTTTCTGATTGACAAGCATGGTCCCAACCGCTATGTCACCAAGAGGCGGCGCAGAAGCACGCTCCCGCATTGGTGGAACAAAGCTGGACTGAGCAACTCTTCCAGGCTGACGAAGATCAAGTTGACCTGTCGTCGAAGCTTGCTCAACCCCCCGTAGCCCAACAAAGGTAACGATTAAATCTTTTCCATTCGCACTGATCTGGGGCCGAGAGAGCAACCCTTCGCTTAAGGTCGTCACCACAAGTTCAAGCTCAGACGCGTTGTTCTGACTGAGACGAACAGATCGAAGTCCTGCCGATGACAATGTCGCCTCTTGCGGTGCGCTCAAAGAGAGTGTTGATGCGACCTGGAACCGCCCCTGCCAACGGTGGGGAGAAAGCGATTTGCCAATGACGCGGGTGTCTTCACCCACTCCCGTCACGATTAGATCGACACGGTTGCCAGATTGGCGCAGTCTCAACGCAACAGGCGATCGAGCCACAGCCTGCGGGGCGGCGACCAGTGCAAACAGCTCTGTGCTGGGTGTACCAATCCCAAGAGCGATGGCAAGAGGAAGTATGCGTCGAACTACGAAGCTCCTCACCTTGCCCTTCACTATCCAACTGTGTTGAGGGAATGGTATCGATCGATATTGATATGCACCAGCTCATGACAGAGATGAAGCGGAGACATCTGGTGGAGGATCCGCGCTAGGGGCTAAGTCGTAGAAACTCAGCTTCAACGTGAGCTGCGTTCGAATCACAGCGGACTGGGCTGAATCAGCATCTTTTTTATCTTTTTTCTCGACCACCGCCTTGAGTTCAAGTTCACTGCTTTCGACCGGCAACTCCAGCGCTTCCATCCGCTGCAAAAAGGTGTGCAAACCGCCGAACGGGCCGCTGACTTCAAGAGCAACAGATGTCTTTCGATAGCCAAGATCGTGCCAAGGATCTGGCGGCAGCTCAGTTTTCCCCTTGGATTGCTTGTGCTTCCGCGGCGATGAGCCCTCCTCGGCAGCAGCGTTTGGCACTGCCGTTTTGAGCGGTTCGTAGCGCTGCAACTGCACACCCGATGCCACTGCCTGTTGATTCAACAGCGCTAAGAAGGTCTGCACACTCTCACGCCCGGCCAGCAAACCCACCAAGACAGCCTGCATTTCTTCCGCAACCCGAAGTTCAGCCTCCGCTTGGGGAAGCTGGAGTTCCAAGGCAGGACGAATGCGTTGAAGACTGAGCAAGGCGTCCCGCCTTTGTTCCAAATCCCGCGCTGACTGAACAGCAGGTAACACCGCCCCCAACACAACGACAGCGCTCACCACAGCACCCACCCCAAGGGGCAGGCCCACCAAAAGGCGGCCCCGCGTGAACCATCGCTGGCGTGGAGTCGCCAACAGATTGGTCATGGCAACACCCCTTCGTCTTGAAGCAACTCCAAACGACGAGCCAAGCCTTCGGCACCAAGGCCACGCAACTGTGCCGGTGTGGGTTTGCTTGTTCGATCGAGCTTGGCCTCGAGAGTGAACGCAATCAGTCCATCCTGGTTGGCCTGAGCTTTCACCACAGTTGTTCCATCGGGGAGCATCCCCGACAACGCTTCAAGGTTGAGATCCAAAGCATTGATCCGTTCAAAGGCATCTCTTCCTTGGGCTTCCCCCTGGATCGCCAACTTGGATGGGTTGGCGTCGACCGACACAAGGCGTACATCCTGAGGCGTGACCTGTCGCAACTGCTCCAGCAACGCCGACCCCGAACGCAGCGCCACCAATTGTTCGGCGATGGATTGCGTCTGCTGCTCCAAGGTGGACCGGCGCGAGGTCAGCGCTTTGAGCCGTGCCTTGGCGTCACCAACACGCTTCTCCACGGGATTGAGGGCAGCAACCTCGCCCTGCACCACCTGTTGACGATGCTGCAATACCAACACGGCAAGCAACGACAGCATCACCAACACCACCGCACTGATGCCCCCCTTCAAGAGAAGGGACAGCATTGACGGAACCGGTGCCGGCTCAAACGGCAAGCCGAGCTCAACCCGGCGTTGCTGCAATAAATCCGGCTTGGGCCAAGCCTGACGCTCCGTCATCGCTCCTCCTCTTGCAGAGCCAACAGCGCCAAATGCTGAAAGGGTGAAAGCGCATCAACAGCAGCGGCTTCATCCCACGATTCGGCCAAAGCGGGCAAGGGCTGGTTCAAGCAGCACTCTCCTGCCGCACCCTCAACCAGAGGCAACCACGCATCGACCTGCTCCACCTTCACCGAAAACCACCATCCAAGTGGTGGTGGCGTGGCCACATGAGCCTGCCAAGCAGCCACACAGGCCCGAATCTCGCGTTGACAGGCAACAGGCTCATCCGCTTCAAGGAGGTGGTCAACCTCAGAAACCCTCTGGCGAAGCAACACCAAACGAATGCTCTGCTCCTCCACCACGAGCCAAGCCAGATCGCCATCCCACGCCTGCGTGAGTTGCTGTAAGGACCGCTGGGCTGCCGTCAGAGACCAATCAACGCGGCGCAGGGGCAAATCAGCGAGTTCAGCAACCTCACTCCAGCCTTGAATCAACGAACGGGGCACACCCACCACTGCCAAAGCGTCCTGCATCGGCGAGGACGTGACGTAACTGTCAGCAAGATCAAACGGCAGGTCGACAGACGGCAAGGACGGGGGCAACACGCCAGGCGCCCCATCCAATCCGTAGCCGTCGACCACGCACCAGGCAGCAGCGCGCAGGGGGAGACAAAGAACAAGTTCTGCCCCGGGAAGATCGCAGTCAAAGATCAAATCAGCGATGAACTCACCAACCGCTTCCCGTTGCAGCGGCACACCATCACGACACACACCATCGGGCCAGTCGACAACGCGTTGCCACCAACGCCCCCCCTTGTCCCAACAACACACCAAGCGCGTGTTCGTCACTGTGATCAACACCGGCTTGATCTCGACAAGCCGCCGCCAAGCCAAGCTCAATGCTGTGAGTTGAGGCAGCTCAGCGAGAGCAGGCAGTGGCACACAACTCTTTCCACTGTCTTCATGCTATCGACGATCACCCGCTTGAATCACTCTCCCAAAGAGACATTCAAAGGCACAACATCAAGCAGATGAGATGGCTTTGATGCATCCAGTTCAGTCCTGCCAGGGCAAACCGCTGCCGGATGCCTCCGCAATGTTGCGGAGGCCATGGCGATCCAACTGCAACAGCAGACCCTCCAGAATCCGCGGCACCAGATCCGGCCCCTGAAAGATCCAACCGGTGTAGAGCTGCACCAGGGAGGCACCTGCGGTTATGCGCTCCCAGGCGGCTTGCGCGGAGTCAATCCCACCCACGCCGATCAACGGCAACGCAGGGCCGGCACTGGCCCGTAACCGACGAACCACCTCCTGAGCTCGGTGACGCAGGGGGGCACCGCTGAGGCCACCGGCCTCCTCCGCCAGGGTGCGTCCCGTCTGAGGCAGACGCCGTTGCTCCAGGCCAAGCCGATTGAGACTGGTGTTGACAGCGATCACGCCAGCCAGGCCTTCCTCAAAGGCCAGGCGAGCAATGGCATCAATCGACTCATCATCCAAATCCGGCGCGATTTTCACCAGCAGCGGAGGGCAGGCCGCCAGGCGTCGCAGCCGCTCCACAAGCCGTCGCAGCTGGGTGGTGTCTTGCAGATCCCGCAGCCCGGGGGTGTTGGGGGAGCTGACGTTGATCACTGCGTAGTCCGCCAAAGGAGACAACAACTCCAGGGAGGCCGCGTAGTCATCCGGAGCCTGCTCCAGGTCTGTGATCTTGGATTTACCGACATTGATCCCCAGAACAGATGGACGACGACCCGGCGGGTCCAAACGTTGTCGCTCCAGGGTTTTCAACAGCGCCTTGGCACCATCGTTGTTAAATCCCATCCGGTTCAACGCTGCCTGTTCTTCCGCCAAACGAAACAGGCGTGGTTTGGGGTTGCCCGGCTGGCCATGCCAGGTCACCGTGCCCACTTCAGCGAAACCAAAGCCGAAGCGATCCCAGATACCAGCCGCCACGCCGTTTTTGTCGAATCCCGCTGCCAAGCCCACCGGGTTGGGGAAACGGCAGCCAAACAACATCTGCTCCAAGCGCAGATCACGCCGTTGCAGATCAGCCGCCACGCCATCGAGCACCGTGGACACCCCTGGCCAACGACGCCGCAGGCTGGCCTGAGCCAGCGCCGTGAGCGCTGTACGCGATAGCTGTTCAGCATCCAGACCGTCGTCTCGCGCCAAGACCGGGCCAAGCCAACGTTGATAGAAGACACCGCTGCTGAGCGGTCCGGCCGAAGAGGACGGCGACATGCTCTGCCTCAGGACTGTCCTGATCCTGCCTCGCGGCGTTGCAGGGTCCAGCGGCCATCCTCCTGGGGATGGACAGTCCAGTCCCTCCAGATCCAGCTCTCCCGCTTGGTTTCCAGCTGTTTGAACGGCTGTTCCACCAGCTGCGCCAGCTCCAGCAACGACAGGCTGTATCCGCCCTGCGCCAAGCGATCCGCCAACTCCAATCGTGACAACAACTGCAGCAAAGGCTTGGGAGCGGCCTCTGGGGCAGCCTCTAGAGCAGCCTCCGCAGACGGCGGCTCGGATGATCCCTGCTGCAGGGCTAAATCCGGCTGGACGGCATGGGAGAACGCCACAGCGATGCGATCCACCCGTTCATTGTCTGGATCGCCGCTATGGCCTTTGACGTACCGCAGCGGGACGTCATCCAAGCGGGCGGCATCCAGAGCCTTCCAGAGATCCTGATTGAGCACTGGCTTGCCGGCAGCCGTCTTCCAGCCTTTGCGCTTCCAGCCTTTGATCCAGGAGCCCAGCCCATCAATCAGGTATTTGCTGTCGGTACGCAGAGTGAGGTCCGGATGACGGGGCAGCTGCTCAAGGCGTTGCAACACCTCCAAAGCCGCCTGCAATTCCATGCGGTTGTTGGTGGTGTCGGGCGCATGGCCCCCGAATTCCTCAACACTGCCGTCTTCGAAACGCAACAACGCGCCCCAACCTCCCGGACCTGGGTTGCCGCTGCAGGCGCCGTCCGTCGCTGCAGCCACGACACGTCCCCGTCCTTCGGCCATTGATCTGTCCCAACACTGTTCGGTACAACACAGTTTCTGGCGTCACCGTGCATGAGCCGAACCTACCTGCGGGCTGCCGGCCTGACTGCCGTGGGGCTGATGGGCGCTGGCCTACCGCAGGAGGGCGCGGCGCGGCCCCTGTTTGAGAGCACAGCAGTTCCACAGGAGCGCTTCGCTGTACTCGCACAACCCGTTGGGAGGGCCCAGTGGAAATTGCTGGTTCTGGAACAAATCAAGCCCCAACCGCGCTGCTGGACGCCACGCCAGGACGGACTGGTGGAGCCCAGCCTGAATCGCTTCGACTTCACCAGAATCTGCAAGCGCTACCTGGACAGCAATGGCTACTCGTTGCGCAGCGATGACCAAGATCTCGGAACCCGCTTCCGCTTCCGTCTCAAACAATCCGGCGCATCACTGAAACTTGAGGCCCTCGACCCCCAGCAACGGGCACCACTCCTGGTCGGGCAGGCCCCGGTCCACCGTCGTGATCCCAACGGATTCGTCCCCCTGCAACTGGAACCTGGCTGGGCACTGGAACGGCGCGTTTACCAAGGGCGCAAGCTGAACCATCTGTACTTTGCCCACAAGGCACCGGTGAACCTGCTGCTCGCACGGGCCAGCAGCCATGGCCAACGTTCCGGATTCAGGCGATTGGGAACGCCGATGCCACCGGTCGCACCACCTCCCCTCCCTGCCGCAAGACCAACGCGCAGAAGAGCAGGTCGAACAACAGCCAGCCGCATCGTTAGCAGTGGCCCGATTCGATTGCAGGTGATTCCCTACGGCCGTTGACGGCAAACCGGCACAGTGCCAGTCGAGAGAGCGACCAGAAAGGGGCTGACAATCAAATCCTCGCTCTTAGTTTGCATTTGTGTGAGGAGTGCTGAACGCCTCTTCAGGGTCGAAACAAGGACAGACTCCTGAACGTGTTCCTCTCGACGAAAGCTCCGCCTTTGGCGGGGCTTTTTTGTTGGCAGCCGAAAAACATAAAAAAACCGGCCCACGAGGGACCGGTGGCTGAGCGACAACAAGCGGGGGAGAGGGGCATGCCCTCTCCCTAGGCGATCACTTGAGGGTGACCTTGCCGCCTGCTTCTTCGATCTCTTTCTTGAGAGCTTCGGCGTCGGCCTTGGAGATGCCTTCCTTGACGGGCTTGGGGGCAGCTTCCACCAGAGCCTTGGCATCGCCGAGGCCGAGGCCGGTGGCGTTGCGGACGGCCTTGAGGACCTTGATCTTGGCTGCAGCGTCGAAGCTTTCGAGGATGACGTCGAATTCAGACTTCTCCTCAGCGGCTTCGCCACCGCCACCACCAGCAGCGCCGGGGGCAGCCATCACAACACCAGCAGATGCTGCGGCAGACACACCGAAAGCCTCTTCGATCTGCTTAACGAGCTCGGAAGCTTCAAGCAGGGAGAGGGATTTCAGCGATTCGAGAATTTCGTCGGTTTTTGCAGACATGGTTTTGAAAGGGGAAGCAACAGATCAATGAACAGTGGTCTCGGCAGAGCCGAATCAGCCTTCGCCGCCTTCGGCGTGCTGCTTGAGCGCCCTGGCCATACCAGAGGGAACCTCGTTGATGCCCACAGCGACCTTCGTGGCCACGGCGTTGATGGCACCGGCGATCTGAGCCATGAGCTGCTCCTTGGAGGGGAGATCAGCAATGGCTTTAATCTCGTCCTGCGACAGAAGCTTGCCTTCGAAAAGGCCGCCCTTGGTCTCGGACTTTTTGAGTTCCTTCTGGAAGGTCTGAACGGCCTTCACACCAGCACCAACATCGCCCTTCACCAGGACGAAGGCGTTGGTACCGGTCAGCAGGGAGTCGAGGCTGGCCCAGTTGCTGTCGCCATCAATGGCACGGCGCATCAAGGTGTTTTTGGTCACCTTGCAAACGCTGTCGCTGGCCCGCAGACGATCCCGCAGGTCAGACATCTCCTTGATGGACAGGCCCTTGAAATCAAGGACAAGTGCCAGTTCGGCGTCGGCGAGGAGCTCCTTGAGCTCTCCGACGATCTGCTGCTTGTTCTCCAGCGTGCGGCCCATAGGGATTGGATCGGATCAAAGGAACAAGCCGGGCACACGGCCGATCGAGTCTTCTGAACGAAGACGAGGCCGCGTGCCGATCCAACCCCGAATGGGACAAAACCGTGTCGCGTCTGCCTCGGCAGGGATTACATCAATGGGAATGACTGACGTCATGCCCAGAGACATCCTGCTGTCTCTGGCCGGGCGCGTGCCCGATTTGGCTTTCGCCAAAGGTTGAGTGTAGAGGAGAGCCTGATCAGCTCCCCTGCTCAATGTCCTGCAGGGCAGAGAAATCGACCTCAACGGAGGGCCCCATGGTGGAGGTCACATACAGGGACTTCCAGTAACGGCCTTTGGCACCACTGGGCTTGTTGCGGTCAATGGTCTCTTGCAACGTCTTGAGGTTCTCAAGCAGGGCCTCAGGACTGAAGCTGGCCTTGCCGAAACGGACATGGACGATGCCGGTGCGGTCGGCACGGAATTCAAGTTTGCCGGCCTTGAATTCCTTAATCGCAGCCGCAAGATCCGTGGTGACGGTGCCCGCCTTGGGGTTGGGCATCAAGCCGCGGGGGCCGAGGACCCGACCCAACTTGGCCACCTTGGGCATCATGTCTGGGGTAGCGATCAGCAGGTCGAAATCCATTTCGCCCTTGCTGATGGTTTCCACCAGTTCTTCTTCACCGGCGAGTTCAGCACCCGCGGCCTTGGCTTCAGCCACCTTCTCACCACGGGTCACCACAGCGATGCGCACGCTCTGGCCGGTGCCATTGGGCAGGGCCACAGTGGTGCGCAGCTGCTGGTCGGTGTACTTGGGATCGATGCCGAGGCGCACATGGGCCTCCATCGTCTCGTCGAATTTCGCGTTGGCGTTGTCCTTTACCAGGGCAATCGCCTCGAGGGGGGCGTAAGCACGTTCCTCGATCTTGCCGGCCAGGCTGGCCAGGCGCTTAGAGATTTTGGGCATGTTCAGAGGTGGGGTTCAGGCGACATCAGCGATGTCTCCCCCGAATGGGTTGGAGAAGAGATGCAGCGACGTCAGTCGCTGATGGAAACGCCCATGTTGCGGGCGGTGCCTTCGATGATCCGCATAGCGGACTCAACGCTGGTGCAGTTGAGGTCAGGGAGCTTGGTCTTGGCGATTTCCTCGAGCTGAGCCCGACTGATCGATCCAACACTGCCCTTGGCAGACTCACCGGATCCCTTTTGGATCTTCGCGGCCTTGGTGATCAACACCGACGCCGGAGGCGTCTTGGTGATGAAGGTGAAGCTGCGGTCTTCAAATACCGAGATCTCCACCGGAATCACATAACCGGCCTTGTCCTGCGTCCGAGCGTTGTACTCCTTGCAGAACATCATGATGTTCACACCGTGCTGACCGAGGGCAGGGCCCACCGGCGGCGCGGGGTTTGCTTTGCCGGCATCTAGGGCCAGCTTGATCACAGCTACGACTTTCTTGGCCATCGGCTGGGTGGTTTGGACAGCTGCGGATCACCAGACCCTCGGGTCGGGTGCGGCGGAATGGTTGCCCACTCCTGAGGCCGCCCTCCGCAGGGAGACGGCCGCCGCATGGATCAGTTCTGTTTGCTGATCTGAGAAAACTCCAGTTCAACCGGCGTCTCTCGACGAAAGATGGAGAGCAGGGCCTTGAGCTTGTTGCGCTCGCCGGACACCTCGATCACCTCTCCCTGGAAATCCTTGAACGGACCCGCCGTCACCAAAATTTGATCGCCTTCGGTCAGATCCACCTTGACG
>NZ_JAKUHI010000007.1:0-127792 GCF_023630615.1 Synechococcus sp. MU1648 | reverse complement strand
CGAAACCAGCCTGGCCCGCGTCTACGACGTCGATGCCGACGAACTGGCTGAATTGCTGTTCCCGGAAGACTGAAGCTGGGTTCGGACGCCGCATCACCAAGGGACCCCTACCTATTGGGCACCCACACCGAGGAGCTGGAACGCCTGCGTTTCCAGCACTCTCTGTGGCGACCGACGGCCCAAGCCGCCTGGCAGCGCGCCGGCCTCCATTTGGGGCAGAGCGTGCTCGACCTGGGTGCGGGGCCAGGGTTCGCTGCAGCAGATCTGGCGAACGCTGTGGGTGCCCAAGGTCGCGTCCTGGGGTTGGAACGCAGTGAGATTTACGTCGCATCGGGCCGCCGCATGGCGGAACAAGCGGGCTTGCATCAACTGGAACTCCGCCAACAGGATCTGCTCAAAGATCCCTGGCCAAGTGAATTCTTCGATCTGGTGTGGTGCCGCTGGGTGGCCATGTTTTTGCCCCAGCTGGAGCCCCTCTTGGCTGGGGTGGATCAGTGCATCCAACCGGGCGGACGCTGGCTGATCCATGAATACGTTCACTGGGACACCTTCGGGCTGCATCCCCACGGACGAGCGATTCAGCGCTTTGGCCGGGCCTGTCAGAGCAGTTTTCGTGAAGACGGCGGCGATCCCGACGTCAACCGGAAACTCCCCGGTTTGCTCCACCAGCGCGGATGGCAAATCGAGCACCTAAAGCCAATCCCCGTGTTGGGCGATGCCGGATCCATGGCCGGGCAATGGATGGAGCGGTTTGTCCTGGTGTTCGGCAGGCGACTTCAACAATTGGGGCACTGGAGTGCCGACGACGCACTAGAGGCTCAGGATGAAATCGCCCGTGCACAGGCTGAACCGGGTTGCTACTGGGTTGGACCAACCGTGTTGGAGGTCCTGGCGCGACGACTCTGAAAGCGAACTCGGCACAATGAATTCACTCTTCCTCGAGACATGGGTTGGTCCGCTGCTGACATCCCGAACCAGCAGGGGCGCATTGCCTTGATCACCGGAGCCAACAGCGGCCTGGGCCTCGAAACCGCGCGAGCCTTGAAACGCTGCGGGGCAACCGTGGTGCTGGCGTGCCGCAGCCCCCGCAAAGCGGAGACGGCCAAACAAGATTTGCTGCAGGAGCGGGATGGAGGTGCGGTGGATCTGGTGGATTTGGATCTAGCGGACCTAGCCAGCGTCCAACGGGCGGCGAACAGCATTGGCGAGCGCTATGGCTGCCTCGATCTACTGATCAACAACGCTGGAGTGATGGCGCCGCCGCGCCGGTGCACCGCCCAGGGGCATGAACTGCAGTTCGGTGTGAATCACCTGGGGCACATGGCCCTGACCCAGGCGCTACTGCCGCTGATGCAGAACCGGCCCGACCCCCGGGTTGTGACGGTGACCTCCGGGGCCCAGTACTTCGGCAAGATCCGCTGGGACGACCCCAGTTGGAGCAAGGGCTACGACCGCTATGGGGCCTATGGCCAAAGCAAACTTGCCAATGTGATGTTTGCCCTCGAGCTGGATGCACGCCTGCGCGAACAGGGCAGCCCCATCGGCTCACTGGCCGCCCATCCAGGCATCGCACGCACCGAACTGCAACCCACGGCGATCGCCAGCGTTGGCAATCGCTTGGAGGCCCTGGCCTACCGGCTGATGGATCCCTTGTTTCAAAGCGCCAGCATGGGCGCCCTGCCGCAACTGCATGCCGCCACCGCAGCGACAGCGCAGGGTGGCGAGCACTACGGCCCTGAGCAGTTCGGTGGATTGCGGGGTGCACCGGCGCTCTGCCGTGTTGCCCCAGCAGCGAATCAACCTGCCGAACGGCAGCGGCTCTGGAGCTTGAGCGAGCAGCTGATCGGTGGCTGAATCCAGCGCTGGGTTGCACCGGTTGGCCCCCTTCGTTTTGGGCCGGGCCCGACGTGGCGTCGTGGGATCCAGTCGCTATGCCCAACGGCTGCGCAGTGCTGTGCTCGAGGCCGCCAGAGACCCGCAACGCCAGCCAGTGCTGATCAGCGGTGAGCCCGGCCTGGAAAAAGACAATCTCGCC
The DNA here is from genome assembly GCF_023630615.1 of Synechococcus sp. MU1648. Taxonomy (NCBI): domain Bacteria; kingdom Bacillati; phylum Cyanobacteriota; class Cyanophyceae; order Synechococcales; family Synechococcaceae; genus Synechococcus; species Synechococcus sp. MU1648. Next base: position 125,757 of record NZ_JAKUHI010000007.1, on the reverse strand, counting down.
GCCCTGGTGCACTACGGATCAGCGGAACGACGCCGTCTGCTGGTGCGACTGGATGCCAGTGATCTGCAGGGCAGCACGCTCAACCTGCTGAATGAGCTCGGATCCAGCACCCTGTTGGTGAGCGGCATGGACCGCATCGATAACGAGCTCCAGCAACGCTTGATCGCGATGGCCCGTGGCGAAGTGCCAGGGTTCCATGGTCGTGTGCTGTTCACCAGCGAAGCCGCCATCCCGGCCCTCGATGGCCTGGTGCGAGCCATCCGCGTACCTCCCTTACGCGTGCGCCGAACCGACCTGGGGGACTGGCTGCGTTACCGGCTGAGGCTGCAGAGCCCTGGACTCGGTTGGAACCAACCACCAGCCCTGCCCGACAGCGTGGTGCGACGGCTTCAGAACCACGATTTCGCCAACAACCTGCGCGAACTCGAAGCGATGGTCGATCGCGCCCTACGTCAGGCGCGTCAGCAAAGCCAAGGCGAGCTTCCACCATTGCTTCCCGAAGAGGTCTTCTGGACCGAAGACAAAGCACGGCGCACCCGTTTTGACGTCTGGCGCTGGAAACCACAGTTGCGGGAGTGGATGCGCGCACCGGCGCTCTGGAACACGCTGCTGTTCGGCCTGGTGAGCTGGCTGTTCGTGGCTGTGAACCTGGCGCTCTGGCTTGGCCCCCAGGAGCGCGCAGCCAATCCAATGCTGACCCTGTTCTGGGCTTGGTGGTGGCCTTTGATCCTGCTGAGCTACCCACTGGTGGGGCGACTCTGGTGCTCGATCTGTCCATTCATGGTGTGGGGACAGATCGCCCAACGGATCACTCCATGGCGAAAAAGGAGTTGGCCCCATGGAGACCTAGACCGCTGGGGAGCTCCTGCTCTAGCCGCCGGGTTTGCCGCGATTCTCCTCTGGGAAGAGGTCTGGAACCTTGAAGACACCGCCTGGCTGAGCAGCTGCCTGCTGTTACTGATCACGGCAGGGGCCGTGATCAGCTCAATGGTTTTCGAAAAACGCTTCTGGTGCCGATACCTCTGTCCCGTCGGAGGCATGAACGGACTATTCGCCAAACTCTCGATCCTTGAATTGCGGGCTGAAGTCGGCACCTGCAGCGGCAGCTGCAGCAGCTACGCCTGTTTCAAGGGAGGACCCGCTGATGGCGAGGGCCTGGCAACCGAAGGCTGTCCCCTGGGCACCCACCCCGCCCACTTGAGCGACAACCGCAACTGCGTGCTCTGCATGACCTGCACCCAGGCCTGTCCCAACCGCTCTGTGCAGTTGCGACTGCGCCCGCCTGCCGCCGATCTGCAACGCAACATGCAGGCCCCCGATGGAGAGCGCGGACTGATCCTGGTGCTGGCTGGCGGACTCTGCCTGCACCACTGGCAGCGCCTGCTCGCCTGGCTGCCGCTTGCACCGTCTTCCTTGCATGAAGGCCCCCTGCTGGCTCGGCTCAGCTTTGCGGCGCTGGCCCTCGCTCTTCCAGCAGCAGCGGGTTTGTGGCTCAAACGCCGTTGGCTGTATGCCGGATTGCCATTGCTCTGGGCCCTACTCCTGGCACGCCATCTGCCCATCGGCATGTCCGAAGCGGGCACGGTTCTGCCGGTTGGTTGGCCGCAATGGTCCGCCGACCTCCATGTGATCGGCTTCTGCCAGACCGTAGTGGTGTTGATCGGGTGGATTGGTGCTGTGATTTTGAGCCGCCGCTTGCTGGATCTCAACCGTCGGGCCTGGGTCAGAGGCAGCATGGTGCTGCTCCTGGTCAGCCTCAGCGGCCGCTGGTTGGTCGCTCTCTAAAACCATGGCCACTCGTCGCCCCTCAACGGAAATCAATGCCCGCCAGAAGGTGTTGCTGGCGAGCCTCCAGGCCTGTGGCGATGAGATGAGCGGTCAGCAACTGCACCGCAACCTCGCTCCCGACCAAACCATGGGACTGGCCACGGTGTATCGGAATCTGCGTCAGCTGCAGCAACGGGGCCTGGTGCGCTGCCGTCACCTGCCCAACGGCGAAGCGCTCTACGCACCACTGGAGCGGGATCGCCACCACCTCACCTGCGTCGATTGCGGCAAGACACAAGCGCTCGACCACTGTCCAATTCACGACCTGGAGGTACCCGAAGACCGCCGCAAGGGCTTCGATCTCCTGTTTCACACGCTTGAATTCTTTGGTCTCTGCAGCGACTGCCGCGAGCGGCAGCAAAATCCGTCATGACCCTGGCCGCCACCTACTACGGAGCCAATGGTTGGTTGCTCGAATTCGATGATCTTCGGGTTCTGGTGGATCCCTGGCTGCGCGGCAGCCTGAGTTTTCCCCCGGGGGAGTGGCTGCTGAAAGGGGAGCTGCCCTGCGAACGCGACATCCCGGAGAACCTGAATCTGCTGTTACTCACCCAGGGGCTGGCGGATCATGCCCACCCTGAAACCCTGGCGTTGCTGCCGAAAACCCTGCCGGTGATTGGATCCATAGCCGCAACGCGCGTGGTTGAACGCCTGGGCTTCACCAACGTGAAAGCACTCTCCCCCGGAGAAAGCACCACCCACCAGGGCCTGCAGGTACGCGCCAGTGCCGGTGCACCGGTGCCCACGGTGGAAAACGGCTATTTGCTCGAGCATCCAGCCGGCGCGCTCTACTTGGAACCCCACGGTTTTCTGGATCCAGCCCTGGAACCGCAACAGCTGGATGCCGTCATCACGCCGATGGTGGATCTTGGGCTTCCCGCTCTGGGCGCATTTGTCAAAGGATGCTCCGTGGTGCCACAACTGGTGGAACGCTTCCAACCCACGACGGTGCTCGCCAGCACATCCGGTGGCGATGTGCGCTTCGACGGCGCCCTGAGCCGCGCCTTGCAGATGAAAGGATCCGTGGCCGGAACTGGAGCCCAACTGCCAACAAGCAGCCGCTGGACCGATCCCACACCGGGGGAACGACTGCTGCTGAAAAACTGATTTCGTGGATTAAGCTTTGTAACAACAGCTTGAGCCTGATGAAGCCCACGCAAGCAAACGAGTCTTGGTTCCAAGGCGTCGCCGCGCGCGAGATCCATATGGAGCAACTCAAAAAAGCGGAACGCTTCAACGGGCGGGCCGCCATGGTCGGCATCGTGATCGGCATCATTACCGAAGGCCTCACCGGTGCCGGCATCATTCACCAAATCGGTCTGGGCCCCCTTGTGGATGGCTACGCCGCCTGCCGCACCCAATTCCTGCCCTTCTGCTTCTGATCCAATTGGGGGCTGTTACAGCCCCTGCATCTCCATCATCTCGGAAGACAACTGACCCCCGATGACGAGAATGGTGCGATTCACGTTCGACTCGAATGGCTGCTGACAAGGAACTGCTGCAGGAAGTGGCTCTAGAGCTGTGGAATACCACCAAGAAGCTGCGGCCCGGCCTGCCCAAAGCGCCACGGGCCCAACTGGTCTTGAAAGCACTCCTGACCATCGGCGATATGAGCGATCAACTGGAAGCCGCCATGGTGCTTGGAGTCATCGAGGCGCAGGAACCCGACGACGAACCTGTCCAGGACGACTCGGCTGGAGAAGACAAAACCGTCTCTGATGCCAAAACCGAACGGGAAACCCCCAGGGTTGTTCGCAAACGGACCAGCAGCCGCTGATCAAAACCGCCGGCTGATGCGGACGGGACGAAAAGGACGTCGCTGGCTGACAGGCGGTCAACCCAGCGCCAGCCTGAAGGAGTGGTGACGACCCGCTCCTTCATTGAAACTCTCCTCCCTTGCTGTTATCGCTACTAGCGTTCTAGCTCTTGGCCTTGGCGCGTGTGCTGAGAAAGAAGCAGCCAAAGTCACAGACCTGAACAATCTCCAGGGTGACGTGATCGGCAAGGTGAATTGCAGCTCTCAGACGTTTGTTCTGGATGCCGACCAAGCCAAAGGCTTCGCCGAGTTCGCGGGGCAGTGGATGACAGCTGAAGGCTTCGCAGAGAAGTGGGTGGAGGAAACCGGTGACACCTACGGCAGTCAACTGGCAAGGCAAGTTGCGGAAGCCGCGATAAGCGAAGCCTGCGCCCCCGAATAACCGAAACGGCACCTCTTAGGGGGGGCCACCACAGATCGCATCAGTAACGACGTGGCTGACGCTGGGGGTGCAACAGCTCAGAAAAGCTGCCACATCATCAGCTCAACGCTGCATGGCCACCACCACCGCAGCGGCCGCAAGGGCCACAATTCCAGCCATCCAAATGGTGTTCTGGCGTGCCAACAACCAAGCGGCGTTCCGAGACAAGGCCAACCGGCCCGTCGCCAGCAGGGCAGTCAGACCCACGAGCAGAACAACGGGAACCACCAACGCCAGGAACAGTTGCATCACCGAATGCCGAGGGGACCTGCATTCCCAGGATGGTGCAGTCGAACGCTGAGTAGCTTGTAAAGCTCCGACTCAAAGCTTGAACCTTGTCTCTGCTGATCGTCGCGGCTGGCTTCATCGGACTGCTCTGGTTGACGCAAAGCCTGATTCGACGCGGCATGGATGACGGCAGCAACGGCTGACGCCAAACGCACATCTCATCACTTCCGCTGGAGGGTTGACCCACTCGGGGACTGTTTGGGCTGCAAGCTGGCCTGATGGTGGCCAAGCTGTTGTCGACGCCCCAACCCACGCGCCAAAACGCCAATGGCAACGTTCGATCAGAGCACACCCTTCATGCTCTTGGCTCGCATTCACGTCAAAGAAGGATGCGTGGACGCCTATTTAGAACTGGCACGTGCCACCGACACAGCCGTTCAGGCCTCTGAACCGGGGATGATCCACCACACCTTTGATCAGGATCCCGATGATCCACAGGCATTTGTTTGGTCAGAGGTTTACGCCAACGACGAAGCCTTCAGCGCCCATGTCTCCAATCCTCCAGTCCAGGAGTACCTGAAAAAGCATGCTGAACTTGGCGATGGCTTCAGCATTGAGGTGTACGGCACAGTCGGCAATGCGTGCCGCAGCCTGATGGAGTCCTTCGGATTACCACTCAAAATCTTCGAAACCAGGCTGGGGTACAGCAGGGTCTAGGCGTTGAAATCATCGGGTACGCCAAGCCACCATGTGCAAGGCGATTCTCTCAAATTTTGAGCTCTCTGTATGGCTGATCACAGAGAGGGCTACAGCTGAAGAATGTCTTGAACAGCCCAGGCCTTTTGAACTTCCGGAGAAGTCGTCAGTGAGGAATTGGCTCTCTTGGAGCGTGATCTGCCTCGGCTTTTAGAAAACGGCGATGCTGGGCAGAGGCATAGCCACTGAGGTCAATTCGGGTGGCATTGCTGCCAGCCTTTCGCCACTCCCTGGGGGGAGTGCTGGATCTTCGGTTCATGGAATCGAGTTATCGGTTCTCGCGCTGTGGGCCCTTACAAGGCTCTTTGGCGTCACACCAGCATTGCACACGTCTGTGAACCTCACGCCAAAGCTTCACTGAAGTCATCCTGAACTGCGAGCTAAGACCACTGGTCTCAGCTGGGAATTCATCCATGGGCACGGCCTTGGCTCGAGGATGGGCTTGAACGCCGCTTCTCCAGCCATGAGAGCTCTGTTCCCCATGCATTAGCCCAGAGCCCGTTGCCGAAGATCGGCGGCTGCCCCTACTCCTACCGGGCATCGGGTGACTACTGCATGCCCAGCAAGAACTCAAAGGACGCCTTCATCCGAACTGGGAACTCCTGCCCCAATGGGTATCGGAAGTCAGGCAAGTACTGCATCTCCAATCGGTAAGCACTGTTTGCCACGAGTGCAATGCAGCTCCATTGTTTTTGCAGCAACCTCTGTTGAATCAGCCAAGCAATTTCATTTCATTGCCACCTATGTCTGCACCTTGGTTGATCGCTTTTGGAATCCTGTTCGTTTGCGCTCCGGTGGCTCGTTCAGATGAGTGGGTGAGTTGCAGGCGTGACCCATCAACAGGCCAACTCCTTTGGATGCGCGGCAAGTCAAATGAGCCTCTAAAAAACGCTGCATTTCGACCTGGCGCCACCAATCCTGATCGAGGCAAATGCTTGGTCAGCAATGACCAACTGCGTCATGCGCACGGTCTGAGGTTCTAACTATCGAGCCGCACAACCCCGCCGATGGCGTTCCGATCTGAACGTGTGATCCCCTCGGCATTCCTGTGCACGACTGGATTTTTGAGATGGGCGATACTGGGATCGAACCAGTGACAATCTCCTTGTAAGGGAGGTGCTCTACCGCTGAGCTAATCGCCCCACCGGGCAGATTCTGCCTTAACGCGTCACTTTGGGGGCGCACGAGAGCTGCGAACGCTTGGCAACGGGTCGCCGCCACGACCAAAGCATCTGGATCCTGAGCCTCCCGCTCGGAATCGCTGTTGGGTTGGTGCTGGGACTCCAAGCAGCAGTGATCGCCACAGCGAGCTGGCTGGCTGGTGGGCTCTGGCTTTCCCCCGATCTTGATACGCGCTCAAACGCGCTGCGGCGTTGGGGAGCCCTCGGATTTCTCTGGTGGCCGTACCGACGTCTGATCCCCCATCGCTCGCTCTGGTCCCATGGTCCAGTGCTTGGAACAAGCGTGCGACTGGGCGTGCTTCTGACGTGGTGCCTTGTCGTCACCATTGCTATTCCGACACTCTCGCCATCGATGCTCCTGGCGGAGCTTCAGCAGCTGATCCGCCAGCACCCGCGTGAGTTCATCAGCCTGATGGTGGGGTTGGAGAGCAGCGCATGGATCCATCTGATCCTCGACGGCGACCCCTGGCCCCAGGAATGGTCCAAAAAACGACAGCAGTGAGAGGGTGGGCCTCACCCAAGTTGTTGACCCTGCATGGCCAACGCTCCATCTGATGCGCTGCAACGACTGATCGAGGTCGTGGCACAACTCAGAGATCCAACAACGGGCTGTCCTTGGGACCTGGAACAAACCCATGCGTCCTTGGTGCCCTACGTGTTGGAGGAAGCGCACGAGGTGGCTGATGCCGTCCGTCATGGTGATGACAACCACCTCAGGGAGGAACTTGGCGACCTGCTGCTGCAAGTGGTGCTGCATGCACAGATCGCTGGGGAGGAGCAACGGTTCGATCTCGATGCGATTGCCGATGGCATCAGCGAGAAGCTGATCCGCCGACACCCCCATGTGTTCGGCGATGCCGAGGCCTCCAGCAGTGACGACGTTCGACGCAGCTGGGACGCCATCAAGAGGCAAGAACAAGCCGAAGCCCTGGCTGACTCAACCAGCCCCCTCAGCGACCAGCTCAGAGACAAAGTTCGTGGGCTACCGGCCCTCGCTGGAGCGATGACCATCTCCAAGAAAGCTGCCAAGGCCGGCTTCGAATGGGATGACATGGACGGCGTCTGGGACAAGGTCCACGAAGAGCTTGATGAACTCAAAGAAGCAGTAGCCAGTGGCGATCGGAACCACGCCCAGGAGGAACTGGGCGATGTGCTGTTCACGCTCGTGAACGTGGCCCGTTGGTGCGCGATCGAACCCGAAGAGGGCCTCGCTGGCACCAACCGGCGCTTCCTCGATCGCTTTTCCCGCGTTGAGACCGCTCTGGGTGGAGATCTGCAGGGACGCAGCATCCACGAACTCGAGGCCCTGTGGAAACAGGCCAAAGCAGCCATCAGGGCTGAACAGTCTTCGACGTCCTGATCCGATTAATCGTCCATGGATGGCCGGCTTCGCCGTTGACGCTTGAGGTCACCACGCTTTTTCTTCGTATCCAAACGCCGCTTCACCGCACCGCGGCCAGGCCGAGTTGATTTGCGCGCGCGCGGCGGCGGCTGCAAGCCCTCCCGCAGAAGCTCCGCCATGCGATGCAATGCCTTCTGACGGTTCTGCCATTGGGAGCGTTCTTCAGCGACCACAACTCGCAGACAGCCCTCCACCAACTTTGTCTGAAAATGTTCCACCAGTCGGGCTCGGCGAAACGGACCAAGGCAAGTGCAGTTCTCCACATCCAGGACCAACTCCACACGGGAATCGGTGGTGTTGACCCCCTGCCCTCCTGGACCGGATGAGCGGCTAAACCGCCAGCGCAGATCCCTGGACGGAATGGTCAACCGCTCATTCACCACCAGGTCTTGCATCACGCATCTCCTGGTTCAGGAACGACGGAATACTTTGTACAGCTTGAACTTTCCAGTGCTCTGAAGTCCTGCAGCAGGTTGCTAAAGACAACGCGGCAGCTTTGATCTGATGGAAATGGCTCTGGAGCTGCCCTCTTCCACAGCAGCTCCCCAACCAAACATATTCAATCAATATATCTTGTGTTCGTCAACAACCAAGACCACTAGATGTGGTGCATGAAAGCCATTCAACGGCGTCCTTAGCTGGAGAGATGCCCACCGCAGCCCATGAGCAGCTGGATTTATGAAGAACACCGCGGCGTCCGCTACGGATTAAAGGGAGAGGTTCTGGTCGAGGAGAGCAGTCCGTTCCAGCGGATCAGCGTGATTCGCAGTGAGCGCTATGGGCGGGGACTGTTGCTCGATGGCTGCTGGATGACAGCGGAACAGCAGGAGCGCCATTACCACGAGGCATTGGTGCACCCAGCGCTATGCAGTGCCAGCTCGATTGAGCGAATCCTGGTGATCGGCGGGGGAGACGGCGGCACCGCCCGGGAGTGCCTGCGCCATCCAGGGGTCCAGCAGCTGGACATGGTGGAAATCGACGGGCGGGTGGTGGACCTCAGCCGAGAACACCTCCCCGAGATCGGTGGATCCGCCTGGGCCGATCCGCGGTTCCAGCTCACGGTGGGGGATGGCATCGCCTGGGCCGCTGAGGCTGACGACCAGAGCTATGACGTTGTCTTGGTGGATGGCTCTGACCCCGCCGGACCCGCCGAAGGCCTGTTCAATCGCGCTTTCTTCGACAACTGCCGACGTCTGCTCAAACCCGGCGGGGTCTTCGGCACGCAGAGCGAGTCACCTGAAGCCTTCCGTGATGTCCACATCGCCATGATCCGGCTGTTGCGCGAGGTGTTTGACCACGCCGACCCGCTCTATGGCTGGGTGCCGATGTACCCCAGCGGCTGGTGGAGCTGGACCTTCGCCTCAATGGGAACCCCCCGCTACCGCACTCCCGATCCCGAGCGCAGCAAGGCCATCGCCGCAGGCTGTGAAATCTGGTCACCGCGCTGGCAACGGGGGGGCATGGATGCCATGCCCGCCTTCATCGAACGGGAGTTGCAGTCATGACTTCAATGCCGCCGAGCGGGCTGTTTGACGGTTTGTTTGACAGCGACGGAACCATTTTCATGGGCTCCCGACGCGACCCTGCCGGCTGCCGCGTCGGCCTCTTTGGTGTCCCGTACGACGGCACCACCTCCTTTCGCCCGGGCACCCGCTTCGGACCCGCCGCCATTCGGGAGGTCAGCACTGGCCTGGAGACCTATTGCCCGCAACTCGACCTGGATCTCGATGATCTCGACTTTGCGGATCTTGGTGCCGTTGACATTCCCTTCGGCAACCCTGAGCCCGTTCTGACCAAGGTGAAGCAGGCGACCGAAGCCGTGCTTGCTCTGAACCTCAAGCCCCTGATGCTGGGAGGGGAGCATTCGATCAGCTCCGGAGCCGTGGAGGCCGTTGCCCAACACCACCCCGACCTGGTGCTGGTGCAGCTGGATGCCCATGCCGATCTCAGGGACACCTGGCTGGGGGCGCGCCACAGCCATGCCTGCGCCATGCGCCGCTGTTTGGACATCCTTCCAAGCCAGACGCTGTTTCAACTCTCGATCCGCAGTGGAACGCGGGAGGAATTCAACGAACTGCACCAGAGCGGTCGACTGATGCCAGATATCGATGCCCTTCAACAGGCACTCTCTCCCTTAAGGGGAAGGCCCCTGTACCTCACCGTCGACCTGGACTGGTTCGATCCCTCCGTTCTTCCTGGAACTGGTACACCCGAACCCGGCGGTTACCACTGGTCTGATTTCGCCAGCCTTGTGAAGATCCTCCGAGATCATCATCTGGTGGCTGCCGATGTTGTGGAACTGGCCCCACAACTCGACACCAGTGGCATCAGCTCCGTACTGGCCGCCAAGGTGACCCGCAGCCTTCTGCTCCTCCTAGGAGCCGATCAATAGAAGTGGCGCGCATCAACCCGCTGCTGCCGCAAACGGCTGTGTTGCTTGCTGAGCAGTTGCAGCACCAGTGTTGGGTGCCGGTGGATGAGCGTCAGAAAGTTGGAACGACTGAGGCGGAACAGCGAAACAGGTGTCACAGCCGTGGCATCACGGCTGTGACACTCGGTGGGATCCACCAGATCCTCATAGAAAAACAATTCACCGCGACCAAACCGAATGCGGTTCAACGGACCACTGCTCAGTTCCATCCATCCACGTTCAATCACATGAATGAACTGCACAGGCTCCCCTGCTCGGAAGACGGTTGTGCCGGTCGGCAACATCAGGCGATCCACCTCAGGCTGTTCCTGGATGAGTTCCAAAGGAGTCAGCGGAGCTGAGGCAGACAACGTCAAAAACCTTGAATGAATGGAGTATCCAATGACCTTTTGATGCTGACAGTCAAAGAGGGCACAGCCAATTCTTCGATCCGAGCTCAACTCAAGCTGCGATCCAGTTCCAGCTGACACTCACCAACGCCGATGCTCTGCAGAACCGGAAGGTTGGGGGTACGGGGAGTCCAGTGGTGACAGACCACGAGATCCGCAAGTTCGGCATGCACCTCCAGCCGACGCAAACGGCACCAGCCTTTCGACCCTGCAGCAAGGCTGCAGTGCTGACAACTGCGACAGCAAGGGCTGTTGGCCAAGGAGGAAATCTGAGTCCGCCAACAGTAGTGACGGTTTGGGAAACGGACCGCAGCAAAGGGCGGATTTCCGGGTTCCCTTCCGGATGGTGAAGCCCTCCATAAGAATGCGCTTCGCAACGGCCGCCTCCATGTCTCTGCAGCGCACTCCCCTATTCGAGCTCTGCCGCAGTGTTGGTGGCCGCATGGTGCCGTTTGCCGGCTGGGAGATGCCGGTTCAATTCAGCGGCCTCATCCAAGAACACAAGGCCGTTCGCGAACGGGTCGGCATGTTCGACATCTCCCACATGGGGGTGCTGCGCCTCGAAGGTGCCAATCCCAAGGATGCGCTGCAACGGCTCATCCCCAGCGATCTGCACCGCATCGGTCCCGGCGAAGCCTGCTACTCCGTTCTGCTGAACGAGCAAGGCGGCATTCGCGACGACCTCATCGTTTACGACTGCGGCGCCATCGATGCTGAACGGGGTGCGTTGGTGCTAGTGATCAATGCCGCCTGCGCCGACAGCGATACCGCCTGGATCCGTGACCAGATGGAACCCGCTGGCCTTACGGTGACTGACATCAAAAACGGAGGGGTGCTGCTCGCGCTTCAGGGACCTGAGGCCATGCCATTGCTGCAGGAACTGAGCGGCGAAGACCTCAGCTGCCTGCCCCGCTTTGGCCACCGGATGCTCAAACTCAACGGCCTAAGCCAACCGGTGTTCAGTGCTCGCACGGGTTACACCGGCGAAGACGGTGCAGAGCTGCTGCTCAACGCCGAGGACGGACAAAAGTTCTGGCAGCTTTTGTTGGATCGCGGCGTTACCCCCTGCGGCCTGGGGGCGCGGGACACCTTGCGCCTGGAGGCCGCCATGCACCTTTACGGCCAAGACATGACCGACGAAACCAACCCCTTCGAGGCAGGGTTGGGTTGGCTCGTGCACCTCGAAATGCCCATGGATTTTGTGGGCCGACAGGCTCTGGAGCAGGCGGCGGAATCCGGCCCCGCCAAACGCCTGGTGGGCCTCAAGCTTCAGGGTCGTGCGATCGCCCGCCACGACTACCCCGTCATGCACAACGGGGAGACGGTCGGGATCGTCACGAGTGGAACCTGGTCGCCCACCCTGGAAGAACCGATCGCCCTGGCCTACGTGCCCCGATCCCTCGCCAAGGTCGGTACTGAACTGAGTGTTGAGATCCGCGGCAAGGCCCAACCGGCAACGGTTGTTCGCAAGCCCTTCTACAGACGAGCCTGAACCTCACCGCTGCTGTGGGAAACTCGCTCTTCTCCAGTTGAGACATCCCATGCGCAGCAACGGTTGCGGTGACCTGCGCGAACAGAACATCGATCAGCAGGTGCAACTGTGCGGCTGGGTGGATCGACGCCGTGATCACGGTGGGGTGATCTTCATCGACCTGCGGGACCGCAGCGGCACGGTGCAGATCACGGTGGACCCAGATCTGGGGGCCGACGCCTTCGCCGTCGCCGAGCATCTACGCAGCGAAACCGTGCTGCAGGTGCAGGGGAAAGTGCGAGCCCGCCCCGCCGAATCCCTGAACGACAAACTGGCCACGGGAGCCGTGGAAGTGCTGGCCAGCGGCATCACCGTGCTCAACAGCGTCAAGGGCAACCTGCCATTCCCTGTGTCCGTGCACGACGAGGAGAACACCCGCGAGGAACTGCGGCTGCGGCACCGCTATCTGGATCTGCGCCGGACGCGCATGAACGACAACCTGCGGCTGCGGGCCCAAACGATCCAAGCCGCCCGTCGTTTCCTGGAGGACGAAGGCTTCATCGAGGTGGAAACACCGGTGCTCACCCGCTCCACACCCGAAGGCGCCCGCGACTACGTGCTGCCCAGCCGAGTCTGCGGCGGTGAATGGTTCGCACTGCCCCAGTCCCCTCAGTTGTTCAAGCAGCTGCTGATGGTGGGTGGCATTGAGCGGTACTACCAGGTTGCCCGCTGTTTCCGTGACGAAGACCTGCGGGCCGACCGCCAGCCGGAATTCACCCAGCTGGACATCGAGATGAGCTTCATGGATCAGGAGCAGATCCTGGAGCTGAACGAAGCTTTGATCTGCGCCATCTGGAAGACCGTGAAGGGCATCGAGCTGCCGCGGCCCTTCCCCTGCATGACCTGGCATGACGCCATGGACCGCTACGGCACAGACCGGCCCGACACCCGTTACGGCATGGAGCTCACCAACGTCAGCGACATCGTCAAAGACATGGGCTTCAAGGTATTCAGCGGTGCCGTCAAGTCCGGCGGATCGGTGAAGTGCATCGCCGTCCCCGGCGGCAACGACGCCGTCTCCAACGTGCGGATCAAGCCCGGCGGCGATGTGTTCAGTGAAGCTCAGAAAGCCGGTGCCGGTGGCTTGGCCTTCATCCGGGTGCGCGATGGCGGCGAGATCGACACGATCGGTGCGATCAAGGACAACCTCAGCGACGAGCAGAAGCAGGAGCTGCTCAGCCGCACCGGCGCAAAACCCGGCACGCTGCTGCTGTTCGGCGCCGGCGACACCGCCACGGTGAACAAGGCCCTGGATCGCGTCCGCCAGTACCTGGCCAAAGAGCTGGGCATGGTCAAGGCCGAGCGCGACAACGACCAGTGGAACTTCCTCTGGGTGGTGGACTTCCCGATGTTCGAGTTCAACAGCGACGAGAACCGCTACGAGGCGCTGCATCACCCCTTCTGCGCTCCCAACGCCGAGGATCTCGGCAGCGATGCGTCGCAATGGGCTGACACCCTCCCGGGTGCTCGGGCCCAGGCCTATGACCTCGTTCTCAATGGTTTGGAGCTCGGCGGTGGATCCCTTCGCATCCACGACTCCGCACTGCAGCGCCAGGTGTTGCAGACCGTTGGCCTGCCACTCGAGGAGGCCCAGGAGCAGTTCGGCTTCCTGATGGATGCTCTCGATGTGGGCGCGCCTCCCCATGGAGGCCTGGCCTTCGGTGTGGACCGCATGGTGATGCTGCTGGCCGGTGAGGAATCGATCCGCGACACAATCGCCTTCCCCAAGACCCAGCAAGCCCGCTGCCTGATGACCAATGCCCCTGGTGGCGTGGCCGACAAGCAGCTGGAGGAACTGCATGTGGCCAGCACCTGGGTGGAGCCCGACCAGGAGGACTGACCTCTGCCGCTGGACTGAACAGATCCCGAAGGGAATCAGCGCATTTGTCGCACCGCAGTCAACGGCGAGGAACCCTGAAGTTGGAGTTCACCAAGGCCAGCTTTTGCCCAGTAAGCCCCGACGGACAGGGGGGACCCGTGAGCGCCGCAGCAGCGGTACGACGGATCTGCTGCGGCTTTATCTCCAGGACATTGGCCGCGTCGACCTTCTCACCAACGAAGAGGAGGTGATGCTGGCGCGTCTGGTGCAACGCCGCGAAGCCCTACTGCACCAGCAAAGGGATCTGGCCGAAAGCCATGCGGCCATCGGGGAACTGCATCGTCTCGAAGAACTGCAACGCCGCGAAGCGAACCAGCACAGCCACTGGCCGACCAAGCAGGAATGGGCCCGGGCGGCCGGACTGCCCTTGCCGGAGTTGCAGCAGCGAATCGACGTGGGGTACCAAGTCTGGGCTGAGCAGGCACAACTGGAGGCCAAAGACTTAAAGCTTGCCCTCCGCAACGGTCGGCGGGCCAAGGACCACATGATTCAGGCCAACCTGCGGCTTGTGGTGGCTGTAGCCAAGAAATATCAGCAGCGGGGCATGGAACTTCTGGACCTTGTGCAGGAAGGGACACTCGGACTGGAACGGGCGGTGGAAAAGTTCGATCCCACCCGTGGCTTTCGCTTCAGCACCTACGCCTACTGGTGGATCCGTCAGGGCATCACCAGGGCCATCGCCACCCAGAGCCGCACCATTCGTTTGCCGGTCCACGTCACCGAAAAACTGAACCGGATCAAGCGGGTCCAGCAAGAGATTGCGAGCAACGAAGGACGCATCGCCTCAATCGCGGATCTCTCGAGAGAGCTAGGCATCAGTGAGGACACCGTGCGCCAGACCCTGGCCAGGGTGCCCCGCTCCGTCTCTCTAGACACCCGCGTCGGCCGCGAACAGGACACCCAGCTCGGGGATCTGATCGAAGACGGTCATGCCACCCCTGAGCAGACCCTCACCCACGACGAACTCCACAACGATCTGGAACATCTCTTGGATGAACTCACCAGTCGGGAGGCTGCTGTCCTTCGACGCCGCTTTGGGCTGGAGGACGACACGCCCCAAACGCTGGCCCAGATCGGAGAAGAACTGAAACTGTCCAGGGAGCGCGTTCGTCAGATCGAAACCCGCGCCTTGCTCAAACTGCGACAACCCCAACGCCGCAGCAAAGTCCGCGATTACATCCAGGGCCTGGATTCCTAAACCCAAAGCCCACCTGTCCCCACCACTCCATGGATATGGACATCGACATCGGCCTCTCGCAAGAGCAGCGCAGCACCATCGCCGATGGACTGGGCCGGCTTTTGGCGGATACCTATGTGCTGTACGGAAAAACCCATGGCTTCCACTGGAATGTCACTGGGCCGATGTTCAACACGCTGCACCTGATGTTCATGGAGCAATACACCGAGCTTTGGACAGCACTGGATGAGATTGCCGAACGAATCCGAGCCCTTGGCCTGATGGCCCCCCATGGCGGCAGCACCCTTGCGGCCTTGTCATCCATCACTGAAGCCGAGCAAAATCCAGCTGCCTTGGACATGGTGCGAGAGCTGGTGGCGGGCCATGAAGCGGTGGCACGAACAGCGCGCAGTGTTTTCGCTCTAGCTGACGCGGCAGACGACCAACCCAGTGCAGACCTTTTGACCCAACGCCTCCAGGTGCATGAAAAAACCGCCTGGATGCTGCGGAGCTTGCTCGACAGTTAGAGCATTCATCGCCTGGCCTCTGGAGCACACGACCAACGCCAGGTAATTTGAAGAATCGCCTGGCAGGTCATGGCCAAATTCGTCTTCATCACTGGTGGTGTGGTCTCCAGCATTGGCAAAGGGATCGTGGCGGCGAGCCTCGGCCGGCTGCTGAAGTCACGGGGCTACGACGTTTCGATCCTCAAGCTGGATCCCTACCTCAATGTGGATCCGGGAACGATGAGTCCTTTCCAACATGGGGAGGTGTTCGTCACCGAAGACGGCGCAGAAACAGATCTCGACCTCGGCCATTACGAGCGCTTCACCGACACGGCGATGTCACGGCTGAACAGCGTGACCACAGGCTCGATCTACCAATCGGTGATCAACAAAGAACGCCGCGGCGACTACAACGGCGGCACCGTTCAGGTCATTCCCCATATCACCGGCGAAATCCGCGAGCGCATCCACCGGGTTGCGTCCAACAGCAACGCCGATGTGGTGATCACTGAGATCGGCGGCACCGTCGGTGACATCGAATCGTTGCCCTTTCTCGAAGCCATTCGCGAGTTCCGAGGAGACGTGGGTCGCAACGATCTGGCCTACATCCACGTCACCTTGCTGCCCTTCATCGGCACCTCCGGCGAACTCAAAACCAAGCCGACCCAGCACTCGGTCAAAGAACTGCGCTCCATCGGCATCCAACCGGATGTCCTCGTTTGCCGCAGTGATCGCGACATCAGTGACGATCTCAAGCGGAAGATCGGCGGTTTCTGCGGCGTACCAAACCGCGCCGTGATTCCCTCCCTGGATGCCGACAGTATCTATGCCGTTCCGCTGACCCTCGAACAGGAGGGGCTGTGCCGGGAAGTGCTGGACGTGCTGAACCTGGCAGACCATGACAGCGATATGGCGGCATGGGAACAGCTGGTGCACAACCTTCGCAATCCCGGCCCATCGGTGAAGGTGGCCTTGGTGGGCAAGTACGTCCAGCTGAACGACGCCTATCTCTCCGTTGTCGAAGCACTGCAGCATGCCTGCATTGCCCAGGATGCCTCCCTCGACCTGCACTGGGTCTGCGCGGAACAGATTGAATCCGACGGTGCCGATGCACTCCTGCGCGGAATGGATGCCGTGGTGGTGCCCGGTGGCTTCGGCAACCGTGGCGTTGACGGAAAAATTGCCGCCATCCGCTGGGCCCGGGAACAACGCGTGCCCTTCCTGGGGCTATGCCTCGGCATGCAAACCGCAGTGATCGAATGGGCACGCAACCAGGCCGGTCTCACGGAAGCCACCAGTGCCGAATTGGATGCTGGCACCCCGCATCCCGTGATTCATCTCCTGCCGGAACAGCAGGACGTGGTTGACCTCGGCGGCACGATGCGGCTTGGGGTGTATCCCTGCCGAATTGCTCCGGGCACCCTGGCCCAGAGGCTTTACGGAGAGGAGGTGGTCTACGAACGTCACCGTCACCGCTACGAATTCAACAATTCCTATCGCAATCTGTTTCTGGAATCCGGATACGTGGTGAGCGGCACCTCACCGGATGGACGCTTGGTCGAACTGATCGAACTGAAAGGGCATCCCTTCTTCACGGCCTGCCAGTACCACCCGGAATTCCTCTCCCGCCCAGGAAAACCACATCCGTTGTTCCGGGGGTTGATCGAAGCGGCACAACAACGACTACCCGACTCGCCCGCCCAGGCCCTGCGTCAGCAAGGAGACATTGCCATCCCATGAGCCCGATCCATGGCTGATGCCTCGCCCCTCCCTGTGGTGGAGACGTTTCATTCCCTTCAAGGGGAGGGCCACCATGCCGGACGCAGCGCTTTCTTCATTCGATTAGCCGGCTGCACCGTGGGCTGTCCCTGGTGCGATACCAAGCACTCGTGGCCCACCCAGGGGCACCCTGAGCATCCAATCGATGACTTGGCTGAGGCAGCCAAAATGGCCGCCGACGAGGGGGCCAGCTTCGTTGTAATCACTGGTGGGGAACCGTTGCATCACGATCTCCATCCACTCACCCAGGCACTCGATGCGCGATGTGGCCTCCCCCTGCACTTGGAAACCAGTGGGGTGGATCCGCTGAGCGGACGCTTCGACTGGATCACGCTCTCCCCCAAGCGACACCAGCCCCCCCTGCAGGGAGTGCTGGACAGCATGCAAGAGCTCAAGGTGGTGATCCATGCGGCTGCAGATCTGCACTTCGCTGATGGAATGGCGCAAGCAGGCCAGGGGGAGGCGCTTCACTACCTTCAACCCGGCTGGAACAGCCCCGAGGGACAGCAACTCGCGATTGAGCACGTTCGGCAGAATCCAACCTGGCGCCTAAGCCTGCAAACCCACAAATGGCTGGGGGTGCGGTGAATTCATAGGCTGGTGATCGTTAGCTCCCGTCTCCACTCGGGTTGTTCGGCCTAACCGGCAGCCATGTCCACGTTCATTCGCCGCAGAAGGCGCCGCGAACACGGCAACGATGGCGCCATCAACGACGTCGACTACTTCGAGCTCGATCAAGTAGTCCAGCTTGATGTTCACCCTTTTCCAGTCATGCGCAGCGTTGCTCTGCTAGGCACCGGTCTGCTCGGCGAAGCCATCGGCCGACGCCTCCTACAACAAGGCGTTTCTCTGTTCGTCTGGAACCGCTCCCAGGAACGCTCCAACGCTTTGATCGACGCAGGCGCCCAAGCCCTGAGCAGCCCCTGTGAGGCCCCACACAGTTGCAACAGCGTGATCACTGTGCTGCGCGACGGGCCGGTCACAGCCGCAGTCTTAAAAGACATCGGACCCCTCGATGGCTCCACCTTGATCACGATGGGAACTGTGGGGATCACAGAAAGTCAGTCGCTGGCCAGACAAGCCGCTCAGCAAGGGGGGCACTATCTCGAAGCCCCGGTACTCGGCAGCAAACCACAAGCGCTCAACGGATCACTGCTGGTGATGGCCGGCGGCGAAGCCCAAGTCTTCGAAGAACAACAACCGCTTCTCTCTCATCTATCCCAAGAGCCCCTCCTCGTGGGCCCCGTTGGCAGCGGCGCTGCCACCAAGCTGGCCCTCAATCAATTGATCGCCAGCCTTACCCATAGCTTTTCCCTTTCCCTTCAACTGATCCAACGGGCCGGTGTCCCTGTGGAGACGTTCATGAATATCTTGCGAACGTCAGCGCTGTACGCCCCCACCTTCGACAAAAAGCTGCAACGGATGCTTGATCACAATTACGCCGATCCCAACTTCAGCACCGCCTTGCTGCGCAAAGACCTACGCCTGTTCCTGGAGGAAGCCACAACCGCTGGCCTCCAAGAGCATGGGCTCACCGGTTTGCTCAGCCTGCTTGAGCAAGCCAAGGGCACCGACCTGGACGAGCAGGACTACTGCGCACTGCACGAGCTCACCGTCTTGCCATGAGTCAACGCACCGCGATTGCTCTGCTCTCAGGAGGGCTGGATTCCGCCACAGCTGCAGCTCTTGCACTTGAAGCCGGCGATCGTGTCATCGGCCTTTCCTTCGACTATGGCCAGAGGCATCGCCGCGAATTGAACGCCGCCACTGCCGTCGCACAGCACCTTGGATTGGCGGAACACCACTGCATCGCTGTGAATCTGGCCAGCTGGGGGGGCTCGGCGCTCACCGATGCAACGATCAGCATTCCGACCGAAGGTGTGGAGGAGGGAATCATCCCCACCACCTATGTGCCCGGCCGCAATACGGTTTTCATTGCAGTCGGACTCAGCCTGGCCGAAGCCAGGGGCGCCGAACGGCTGGTGCTTGGCGTGAATGCTGTCGATTACTCCGGCTATCCCGACTGTCGCCCCGACTATCTCGACACGTTCCAGGAGCTGGCGGCTCTGTCAAGCAAATCAGGGCGAGAAGGTCGTGGCACAAAGCTGTGGGCCCCCTTGGTGCACTGGAGCAAAACGCGCATCGTGGAAGAGGCACTACGCCTGGGCGTGCCGATCGAAACCACATGGAGCTGCTACGGCGGAGGCAGCTCTCCCTGCGGCGTGTGCGACAGCTGCCGCATCCGTGATGCGGCACTGCGGGAGGCAGGACGGCCGGACCTCTGCAGCCAAGCGATTGAATGATCAGCCCAAAGCGGTGTGAACTGCCCTGGCAGGAGCCCCAAGCCATGGCCCGAATCCTCAGGGCCAAGCATGGAGAACAAGGCCTGGTATGGCTGGATGGCGACGGAAGTGAGCTGGGCAGATGGGCAACCCTGGCCGTCGCCCCCCAGGAGATCATCTGCTGCCGGGGCCTCCCCGGAGAACCAGGAGCGACCAATCCCTTCAACGCTCTGCGTGGACTAGCCCCAGGACATTGGTGCGGCTGGCTGAGCTACGAAGCCGCCGCTTGGGTGGAAGCAGGAAACCCCTGGGCCAGCGATGGCATGGCCACGCTTTGGATCGCCCGCCACGATCCGGTGCTGCGATTTGATCTCCAACAGCGCAAGGTGTGGATCGAAGCCACCAGCACGGCTGCTCTCGAGAGCCTGGCCCAAGAATTGGTCCCTAGCGCTCAGCAACCCAGGGCCGAGACCGTATCGATTCCGCTCGCAGCATGGCGTCACCACACCACAACAGAGCAGTACGCCGCAGGCGTGCAACGCATCCGTGATCTGATCGCAGCCGGCGATCTCTTCCAGGCCAATCTCACGGCGTGTTGCAGCACAGCCTGGCCCCAGGAAAGCAGTGCCATTGAGCTGTTTCTCACCCTGCGGAACGCCTGTCCTGCCCCTTTTGCAGGACTGATCATCAGCGATCAAAACGAAGCGTTGTTGTCCTCTTCACCGGAGCGATTTCTGCAGGTGAGTGCCCAGGGAGCCGTGCAAACTCGACCGATCAAAGGCACGAGGCCGCGCCATTCCGAACCCGAACAGGATGCGAACCTCGCCGCAGAACTTGTCTGCAGCGACAAAGACCGCGCGGAGAACGTGATGATCGTCGACTTGTTGCGGAACGACCTCGGTCGTACCTGCCAGCCGGGTTCAATCCAGGTTCCCCAACTGGTGGGCCTCGAAAGTTATGCCTCAGTGCATCACCTCACTTCGGTTGTGGAGGGACAACTGAAAGCCGGGTTGAGTTGGGTCGATCTCTTGGAAACCTGTTGGCCTGGGGGGTCGATTAGTGGGGCACCCAAACTGCGGGCATGCCAACGTCTGCATGAGCTCGAGCCCACCAGTCGCGGTCCTTACTGCGGATCACTCCTCCGAATCGACTGGGATGGCAGCTTCGACAGCAACATCCTGATCCGATCTCTCCTCCGACAGGGCGACACCCTCCGAGCCCATGCTGGCTGCGGAATTGTGGCCGACTCGGATCCCCTCGGCGAAGCGGAGGAGTTGATGTGGAAACTGCAGCCGCTGCTGGAGGCACTGACATGACCTCATCCATTGCCTGGATCGATGGCCAATGGGGAACTGCAGCAAGCCTGAAGCTTCCCCTCGACGACAGGGCCCTGCTCCTGGCCGATGGCCTCTTCGAAACCGTGCTGGTCCGCAACGGCCAGCCACAACTTCTGCAGGAGCACCTGCAGCGATGGAGCGACAGTGCTGCGCGGCTGGGCATGGATGCACCTCCCGAGCGCGACACGCTGGAGCCTCTGATTGAAGACGCGATTCAACGCAGCAAGCTGAACGCAGCCGATGGAGCCCTGCGGCTCAACTGGAGCCGTGGCAGCACACCCCAGCGCGGAATCGGGCTTCCAGCCTCAGGACACCACCGCTTTTGGCTCACGCTCCAGCCCTACACGCCGACGTTTTCAGCCGTCAACACCATCACCAGTCGCCATGAGCGCCGCAATGCCTCCAGCCGGCTGAGCCATTGCAAAACATTCGCCTACGGACAAGCCATTCAGGCCCGTAGGGAAGCGCAGGAGCAAGGGGCTGACGATGCCCTGCTTTTGAACACTGCTGGGGCCATGTGCTGTGGAACGGCAGCCAACCTGTTGATCCGGCGTCGCGGACAGTGGCTCACACCAGCACTCAGCAGCGGCTGTCTACCGGGCGTGATGAGGGGCCGCGCTCTGAGCCAGGGCGTTGCAATGGAAACCGAGCTGGAGGCCGAGTTCGAGGCAGATGATCAGGCCGTTCTGATCAACAGCCTCAGCTGTCGACCGATCGCATCCCACAACGGCAAACCCTTGGCTGCAATGACTGGTGCATTGGAGGTATGGCAATCCCTGCTCCACTGATCAGGATGAGGCAAACGGCTTGGCGCCATGGCACTGCAACGTGACCTCAGCCTCACCAACCTGATCTTGGCGGTGGTGACCGGCACCATCGGTTCCGGTTGGCTGTTCGCGCCTTACTTCACCGCCAAACTCGCGGGGGGAGGAAGCCTGCTGGCGTGGAGTGTCGGCGGATTGATGGCCTTCCTGCTGGCACTCGTTTTTGCAGAACTGGGATCGGTTGTCCCCAGTTCCGGGGCACTGGCACAGATTCCGTTGCTGAGCCACGGCCGCCTGTCTGGATTCATCGGAGGCTGGGCCGTCTGGCTGTCGTACGTCGCACTTCCAGCGGTTGAACTGCTGGCTCTGCTCGAATACCTCTCATCGAGCCTGCCTTGGCTAACCGTCCAGCACAACGGTGGCGAAGAACTCAGCCTTGCTGGCCATGCCGTGGCAGTGCTGCTGCTGATCCTGCTCTGCTGGATCAATCTCAACGGCGTCCGTAGCCTTGCGCGGTGGATCGACAACCTCACCTGGTGGAAGCTGATTGTTCCAGTGGGCGTCGCGATCACTCTGATGCTGATTAGCGGTCACTGGGGCAACCTGCGACTTCCTGTAGGTGGAACACAGGGCGCCGATGTTGTTCAGGCCGTTGGCAGTGGTGGAGTGCTGTTCAGCCTGCTGGGCTTTCGCACCGCCATGGATCTGGCCGGGGAAGCGCGCAGGCCCAGTCGCGATGTGCCCCTCGCCATGGGGCTCGGCTTGGGAATTTGTCTGGCGATTTATCTGTTGCTGCAGCTCAGCTTTCTGGTCAGCGTTCCTCCTGACCAGCTGACCAACGGCTGGCACAGCCTCAGCCTGAGCGCCCATGGAGGCCCCGTCGTTGCTCTCGCCATGGGGCTCGGTCTCAGTTGGATGGTCACCCTGCTGCTGATTGATGCTGTCGTGTCTCCGGGAGCGACAGCCCTCACATATGTCGGTGTCTCAGCCCGAATCAGCTGGATGATGGGGGAATGCGGCCTCGTCCCTAAAGCTCTAGGACAGCTGAATCGCCAAGGGGTTCCCCACATTGCACTGATCCTGAGCACGCTGGTTAGCGCCCTAATGCTGGCGGTAGGCCCTGGGTGGCAGAGCATCGTGAGCTTTCTCACCTCCACGTTGATCATCGCTCTGGCCACTGGCCCGATCAGCTTGATGGCGTTGCGGCGACAGCTCCCGAATGCTCCCCGCGGCTACCAACTCCCCATGGCGTCATGGTTGTGCCCCCTGAGCTTTGTGATGGCCACCTGGGCCATCAGCTGGTGTGGACGAAGCGCCCTTGAAGGAGCTGTGCTCTGCATCGGCATTCCAACGCTGCTGTTCGTCGTCCATCGCCGTTGGACAGGCATCGACATGGACGTTCGTTCGGCCCTCTGGTGGCCGCTGTACTTAGGACTTCTGGTGCTGAACACCGAGCTCTTTGGCGACGGAGGTCTGCTGCAACTACCGCAGGCGGGGCAACTGCTGGTGCTGGCGGGCATAGCACTTGGCGTGATGCCCTTAGCGGTCTTCTGCGCCCTGACCGAAGCATCTCCCCACGCCCAGCTGGAAGGCACCTCCACGACCTAGATCCTGAGAATCCGGCGCACAGCCTCATCCCAACCGGTGGCATGGGGGGCGCCGGCCAACTGAAATCGTCCAGCAGCGATGCCGGAACACAACTCCGGGTGGGGGCCATCAGGCCCTGGAACAACAACAGCGACATCGGCCACCTCGAGCAGCGGCAGATCGTTAGGAGAATCTCCCAAAGCCAAGACCTTCACCTGCTGAGCACCCAAATGTCGCTTCAGGGTTGCCAAGGCCTTGCCTTTGCTGATGTCAGGGCCCAACAGATGCCCCATGCGATTGCCCTGCACCACCGTGAGATGCATCCGCTGCGCTAAGGCTTCAAGTCGGCGCCGCCCCTCCGCCGAGGGCGGAACGAACGGCACACTGCAGCAACGCCGCTGGGCCTGGCGCAACGACTCGCCGCCGAGCCCCAATAACTGCTGACCTTCTTCCTCGCTGAGTTCATCCAACGGACGTAGCGGCTCCCCCAACTCACGCTGGAGATGCTGCAACTGGGGTTTCAGCTCCATCCAACCAGGGCCCAGCGGCAACTCCCAGGCATCCCCCTCAGGGGTTTCACCGTGCACGGCTCCACCGTTTTCAACGATGTATGGATCATGAAGCCCCGCTTCTGCGCGAAAGCCACGCACCTCCTCCGCCGTTTTACTGGTGCACGGAATCACAGGGATCCTGCGCTGTTGCAGCTGGCGGATCAGATCCTTTGCAGGAGACCAGTCGTAGGTGTGATCCAGCAACGTGCCGTCGAGATCGGTCACCACCCACCACGTCAACTCGACCTTCGCGGTCATGGCTGAACCAACCAATGCACCGCATAAGGCTCTAGCGAATGCAATTGATGTGGTGCGAACACATGACCGCTCAGGCAATCGGCCCATGGCTGATTCACATCGCCCCCCAAGCGACCGAGGCGCAAGCTCAGCCGCGATGCCGTCATGTTGTGAACAGCCACCAACGTTTCCCCCCCATAGGAACGCTGCAGGATGACGCGATCAAGGCGGTCAGCGCTCAGCACCTGCATGGGGGCATCAGGATGCAAAGCCAGATGAACAGCCCTTTCGGCAAGCGCCCGCTTCAGGACCGGAAGCAGCGCCGTTGCATCGGCATCAGGATCCGCCAGGCGTCGCTCTAAGGCCTGGGCCGTGAATTGGGGCCGATTGAGATCCCGTCGATGACCCGTCCGACGAAAGCGAGTTAGATCATTGGGAGCCGCTAAAAGCGCCGGCAGATAGAACGCGGGAACCCCTGGCAAGGCCAGGATCATGAGTTGGGTGAGCAGAAACCGCTCCCGTTGGAGATAGGTGGGATCAATCCCCCCATCCGCCATGGCACTCCACCAACTGATGTTGATCTCGTAGGGAACTTCTTCTCCAGAACTGAGCATCCTGTGGCTGACCAACCCACCCCGTTGCTCACAGCCGATCAACAATTGAAGCAAACGTTTCTGGGACATCAGTCCCTCTAGCGGCCTTAAGCCGATGCCGTCATGACAGGCGGTGAAGTTGAGCAACCCCGTCTGCTGCGGAAGGTCGGGCCATCGACTTAACCAGGCATTCAGGAGATCGGCGCGGCCACTGACGCTGGCCTCCAGCAGCAAGGGCGGCAGTGGAAAGTTGTAGGCCAGATGCGCTTCATCACCACTTCTCAGGTACGAGAGGTTTTCCTGCTCCGGCACGTTGGTCTCGGTGACCACAACGCCATCCAGTCCCACCTGATCGAGGAGCAGGCGAAGCACCTGGACCAGTTGATGCGCCTCAGGCAGATGAATGCATGAGGTATTGGGCTGCTTCCAGACAAAACCCACTGCATCCAAACGGATCCAACGCACCCCATGCCGGGCCATGCGCTGCATCAGACGGGCAAAGCCCAGCAGCACCTCCGCACTGCGCCAGTTGAGATCCACCTGATCCGGGCCAAAGGTGGTCCAGACCTGACGCGCACCTTTTGGCCCCCTCAACTGCGTGAACAGATTTGAGCTGCGGGGACGAACGACATCCGACCAACAGGGATCGGGCGCAGCCTCCAGCACACAAGAGCGACCGGGATCTTCATCCCGCATGAACTGCTGCACCCAAGGATGAGACGCCGAAACATGGTTGAGAACGAGATCGGCCATAAGCCGTCTCCCCTGGGCCAGGGCAGCAAGGTCGCTCCAATCACCGAAACGCTTCTCAAGAGACGTGTGACTGGCCACCGCAAAACCTCCATCACTGGTGGATTGCAAGAACGGCAACACATGAATCACTGCAGCAAAGGGGTGCAGATGGCGATTCACAAAGGACTTCAAAGCTTGAAGACCAGGCACACCGTCATCACCAATCGTGTCGGCATAGGTGATCAAGACCACAGCGCGGCCATCCCAACGCTCAACACGTCGCACCGCATCTGTCTCGGTATCGCCATCTGCAGACGATTCGCTCAAGATCTGCAGCAATTGCGACGACAACTCCTTGCCATCCCCGGAAGAATCATTCGGGTACAAATTGCCAAGCAGGTTCCGCAGCGTCTCTTCGCGCGGGGGCTGCATTGCCTTCCTCCTCAACACCGTTCAGGTATGGGGCAGGACTCTGACCTCTGTTGTTGCATCGAACACCACATGGATTTTCAGCAGGGCCTGATCAGCACCGTTCACGACTACAGCTTGGGCAATCTTGATGCAGTTGCCTTTAACCAGGAGTTGAGTCAGCGACCAACCACGCTGCTGATCCCCTGCCTGATGGAGGAATTCAGCCGCCCGGCCCTCGGCCTGATCCGAGAAACGCTCTCTGGACTCAAGGGCCTCAACGAGCTGGTGGTGGCGCTGGCGGCCAACAGCCCCGAAGACGTCAAAGCAGCAGAAAAGTTTTTTGAAGGGATGCCGTTCCCGGTACGGGTGCACTGGACCAACGGCCCCGCGGTTCGGGAACTGCTCGAATCCGTCGGCGAGCTGGGGCTCGATGTGACCGGGCCACCAGGCAAAGGATGGGCCGTCTGGCAGGGGCTGGGGGTGGCTTGCCAAAACGCTGAGGTCGTTGGCCTGTTCGATGCCGACATCAGAACCTTTGGATCGGCGTATCCGGAGCGCATGCTTCGCCCGCTGCTGGATCGATCCCACGGCATTGCCTACGTCAAAGCCTTTTACAGCCGCCTGTCCCTTGAGACCCAGGCGCTTCAAGGCCGCGCCACACGACTGTTTGTTGGCCCGTTGCTCGCGAGCCTGGAACAGATTTTCGGGCCTCTCCCTTACCTGGCCTATCTGCAGTCATTCCGTTATCCCCTCGCTGGTGAATTCGCCTTTACGAGCGATTTGGCCATGAATCTGCGCATCCCATCGGACTGGGGGCTGGAGGTTGGCCTGCTTTCGGAGGTGTACCGCCATGTGGCCTCCAGCCGAATTGCCCAAGTTGATCTCGGGCTGTTCGACCACAAGCACAAGGAGTTGGGCCATCAACCGACGGAAGGCCTGCAACGCATGGCTGGCGAAATCTTCGGCACCGTATTGCGTGGACTAATGGAACACGAAGGCTGCGTGATGTCGATGGACCAACTGCCAACGTTGGAGGTGCTCTATCGGCGGGTTGGAGAAGATCGGGTCCGTCAGTTCGGCCTCGACTCAGCAATCAACCGACTGCCCTACGACCGTCATGGCGAAGAACTCGCTGTTCAGAACTTTGCAAGCCTCTTGCGGCCTGGCCTCGCAAAACTGATGCAGGCACCTATTGCGCATCAACTGCCCAGCTGGTCACGACTTCGCAGTTGCAATTCAGCTCTGCAAGCTGATCTAGCTGAAGCTGGACAAGCTGATCGAAGATCTCTGAAACGGCCTAACCACCACCCACAACGCTTTGCCTCTGAGCTGGCTGCCTAAAGCCAGGCAGTTACAACATTCAGCCCAACTGCTCACGCTGCCGAGTCACCCAGGCCGTTGCAGCACGTTGCGAGTGCCAGGCCTGAAGCAATTGCTTAGCTAGTACCTGCAGTTGCTGTGGATCAAGCGTTGACTCTATGGCTCGATTCATCCGCTCAAGATCGAACTGCTGAGCAACACTCAAGCTGACTTGCTCCTGCATTTTTCAATCCCTCATATCGACGAAACAATCATGCGCAGGAGCAAGCAAAAGAATTGTTTCATTTGAAACGGAAGGCCATCTTTGCGTCGATCCAAACGTTGAACAAAAATCTGCAATCAAAAGCCTTGGGCAGAACTGTAATAGTGATTACAAAAATGACTCGATCTGTATCAACGCATATGTACCAAATCTAAAGCTGTGCTGATTCGGTGACCAATCAAACACTTCGGTTGCATCAAAAACACCAGATTGGCATGATTCGATATTGTCAAAATGATTGAGTGCGTTTATCAAAACGACACCAGCCGAATGGTGATCGTGAAATGCATTGGTAAGGACCACTTCTATCGAGAGAAGGTGGTGATGCCAACAGAGGTGTTCTGGTTCGAAGCACCTCAAGATGCGCGCTTGGAAATTTGGAAAATGTCGATGACTGGGCAGATGCTGCATGTGCGTGCCGATGTCAGTGACTACGCCAGAGATGAAGAGCCTGCCAGGGAATCCCTCTGGGCCAGCTGAACTGACCCGGATGAATTCGAGGAAAAGTGATCTAAACGCTTAGGAACTGGTCGACAACCGCTTGGCTGAGTTCACTTGTTGAACCACTGGCGACAATTCCGCCGCGTTGCATGGCGTAGTAGCGATCGGCCTGACGCACGAAATGGAGATGTTGCTCCACCAACAACACACCAATCCCGGTATCAGCAATAATCCGCCGAACAGCAGCTTCAATATCTTGAACAATATTGGGCTGAATGCCTTCAGTAGGCTCATCCAATAGCAGAAGTTTTGGCTTTCCTAGCAACGCTCGGGCAATAGCCAATTGTTGTTGCTGACCACCGCTTAGATCCCCACCCTTGCGCGGCAGAAACTCCTGCAGAATCGGAAACAGCTCATAGACAAATGGATCAATGTGTCGATGGCGCACCAAGCCACCCGGCAAAGCCTCCATCCCTAGAAGCAAGTTCTCTTCGACCGTGAGGTGCGGAATGATCTCGCGACCTTGAGGCACATAACCAATCCCCGCCCGTGCTCGCTGATGGGGAGCCTGACGATCCAGTTCAGCGCCGTCGAAGGCCATCGTTCCGGAGCGAGGGCGCAACAAGCCGATCAGCGATTTCAGCAACGTGGTTTTTCCCACGCCATTGCGGCCGATCAAACACACCATCTCACCCGACTTCACGCTGAGATCAACATCCCGAAGAATGTGACTTTCACCGTAAAAGGTGTTGAGGCCTTGGATCTCCAACAAATTCGTCATGGATTCTCCTCCTCAGTGGTGCCGAGATAAACCTCAATCACCCGGGGATCTGCTTGCACCTGATCCATCGTGCCCTCACAGAGAACATGACCCTGGTGCAGCACCGTCACCGGACTTTCAAGCCGTCGAATGAATTCCATGTCGTGCTCAATCACCAACACGGTGTGATCCCCTGCCAATGACTTAAGTAGATCCGCCGTGAGGTCGGTCTCCTCATCCGTGAGCCCAGCCACCGGCTCATCCACCAGCAAGAGGTCGGGATCCTGCCCCACCAACATGGCGATCTCAAGCCACTGCTTCTGACCATGAGACAACGACCCAGCAGCCCAATCGGCACGGTTTTGCAGGTTGACGATGCTCATCAACTGATGAACACGGTCTCGCTGATCCCCATTAAGGCTGCCCACCAGCAATGACCAGGGCTGCTTCGGCTGGCTCACTGCCAGGGCCAAGTTCTCCTGGACGCTGAGCTTCTCGAAAACGCGGGGGCTCTGAAATTTGCGGCCGATGCCCAGGCGAGCAATGCGATGCTCCGCTCGCCCCACAAGGGAACGACCTTGAAACATCACATCGCCTTCCGTGGGAGCCGTTTTGCCCGTGATCACATCCAGGAACGTGGTTTTTCCGGCCCCGTTGGGGCCAATCACGGCCCGCAGCTCACCAGGCTGCAGGCTGAGGTTGAGATCTCGCAGCGCCAAAAACCCATCGAAACTGACGGTGATTTGGCGCAATTCCAATAAAGCCGTACTCATGACTGAACCTCCTCCTGACCTTCAAGATCGAGACGTGGATAGGTCTCACTCCGACGGGAGATGCCGAATCGGTTGAGCCAATTGCGAGGACCATCTCCTCGGAACCAACCAATGACGCCTTCAGGCAAGGCCGTCACCACGAGGATGAACAGCCCCCCTTGGATGAAAAGCCAACTTTGTGGGAGAGCTTCGCTCACCAAACTCTTGGCGTAGTTGATGGCCACAGCGCCAAGGATGGCTCCCACGAGCGTGCCTCGACCACCGACCGCAACCCAGATCACCATCTCAATCGAGAAGGGAACAGTCATGTATTGCGGCGAAACGATGCCCGACTGAACGGTGTACAGCGCGCCTCCGATTCCAGCCAACCCACCAGCGATGGCAAAGACGATCGTCTTGAACAGGGTTGGGTTGTAACCCGCAAAGCGCAGCCGGGGTTCGTCATCGCGAATGGCAATCAACACATCACCGAACCGACCCCGCACCACCCAACGCAAGAACAACCACGCCAGGATCACAACAATTGCAGTCAGCCAGAAAAAACTGCGCTGCATCTCTGCCGAACCCACAACCTGACCGAACAACTCCGTGACATCGGTCTTGAGACCATTGGTGCCGTTGATCAGCTTTTGCTGCCCATTGAAAAAATTGAAAAACACCAGGAGAGCGGCCTGGGTGAGGATCGAAAAGTAGACCCCTTTGATGCGGTTACGAAAGACGAGATTGCCCAGCACCGCTGCCAAAACAGCCGGAACCAACCAAATCCCCACCAAGGTGACGAGGGGTGAGTGGAACGGTTGCCAGAACGCGGGCAAACGATCAACCCCGTAGAGACTGAAAAATTCAGGGATGCCATTGGGCAGGTCCGCTGAACTGTTCAGCTGCAAGTACATGGCTGCCACGTAACCGCCAAGCGCGAAAAAGATGCCCTGGCCCAGGCTGAGCAGACCGGTAAAGCCCCAGATCAAGTCAATACCCAGAGCAACGATCGCCAGGGAGAGGAAGCGACCCAACAAATTCAGCCGAAACACCGGCAGAACAGCAGGCGCAGCAACGATGGCCGCAACGATCACCACCCAAAGGATGATCAAGGGCCACCGGCGTTGTTGAAATGCTTGGAACATCAGATCAAGCCTCCACCATGCGGCCTTTTTGCGGGAAGAGACCCGCAGGACGGAACTGCAAAAACACCACGATCAGTGCAAACACCATCACTTGAGCCATGCTCGTTGTGGCGAAGAAATTGACGGCACCGGCCAGGGGAGCCGGCATGTCGGGCCAAATCGTGAGCAAACGTCCAGCACCGATCAGATCGGTCAGGACGCCAATGGCGAACGAGGCCAGCACGGTTCCCAGCAAATTGCCGACACCGCCCAGCACCACCACCATGAAGCAGCCCACGATGTAAGACCCGCCCACGTTGGGGCCCACCGAACCAAGCAGGGAAACAGCAACCCCAGCCACACCGGCTAAACCCGAGCCAATGCCAAACGTGAGCACATCAACGGTCTCCGTCGGGATGCCAAGGCAGTCACTCATCGCGCGGTTCTGAGTGACCGCACGAATGCGCATGCCCCACACACTTTTGTTGAGGAACCAAGTCACCCCAACCACCGCAACGATCGTCAGCACGATGATCACGAGACGGGGCACTGGGAAGGTGATGTCCATGTATTCGATCCCACCGCGCATCCATTTGGGCGCCGTCACATCCACGTTGCGGGAGGTAGCTCGGGCGATGCGGCTGATTTGTGAGGCCAAACCACCAGCCAACAACACACCTGCCAGGGCTGAAACAGCCCAGCTCCCAGCCCGCACCAAGCGGGCTCGCGGCCCCGCCAAGAGAGACGACGGAAGCAGCAGAGGCAGACCAAAGCCCAGCACCAGCGCCAGAATCAGGCCGGCAGCGTGAGCCAGAGGGACACTCCGCACAAACTGCTGAAGAATCAGACTGACACCCCAGGTCGCCAAGAGTGTTTCCAACGGATTGCCGTAAAGACGGCGAATCACGGTGCGCTCTAACAAAATGCCGACAACACCGCTGACGATGAACGCCAGGGGAATGGCAACGAGAACGTAGGCGTTGTAAACGGGCTGCAGGGCAGGAAGCTTGAAGATCAGCTGCACCACGAAGGTGGTGTAGGCCCCGAGCATGATCAGCTCGCCATGGGCGAGGTTGATGACACCCATCAAGCCAAAGACAATGGCCAGTCCGAGAGCAGCGATCAGCAGCACCGAGCCGATGGCCACACCGTTGAACAGGCTTTCAAGAAGCAGTTGCACAGAAGTCTGAAACGAAGCGTTCAGTGAAACGACAAAAAGGAGGAGCCCGGCGACGGGCTCCTCCCTGAAGAGCAATCAGGCTGTGATCGGAGGATCAGAGCTTGTACTTCTCGCCTTTCGCAGCGTCGGTCCAGTCGCAAGCGAAGCCCTTGGAGCTGGGCTCGAACTGGTTCCAGGCCTGAGGAGCCACAGGACCATCGGAAGATTCGAGGATCTCGAACTGGCCGTCAGCAGTGATCTGGCCGATGCGCACGGTCTGGGACAGATGGTGGTTGGGCATCACCGTTACAGGACCCTGAGGGGCATCGAATTCGATACCAATCAGAGCTTCACGCACCTTGTCGTCGTCGAAACTATTGGTTTTCTCGACGGCCTTCTTCCAGAGGTAAACCATGTTGTAGGCCGACTCCTGAGGGTCCGCGACCTGACGGTCGGCGCCGTACTTGTCCTTGAAGTCAGCAGCGAACTTCTTGGATGCCGGGGTGTCGATCGACATCATGTAGTTCCAGGCGCCGTAATGGCCCTCGAGGAACTCAGGTCCGATGGTGCTGATCTCTTCTTCCGCGATGGAGTAGCTCATCACGTAATAGCCGTTCGCAGGCGTGAGACCGGCGTCTTGGATCTGCTTGAAGAAGGCGACGTTCTGGTCGCCGTTCAGGGTGTTGATGATCACACCGCCGTCGGGCAGAGCCTTCTTGATCTTGGCGATGATCGGAGCAACCTCGGTGTTGCCCAGGGGCAGGTAGTCCTCACCGACCACTTCGCCACCCAGAGAAGCGACCTGCTCCTTGGTGATCGTGTTGGAAGTACGGGGGAAGACGTAGTCCGAACCCACCAGGAAGAAGGGCTTGCCAGCGGCAGGCGACTTCTCATACATGAACACGGTTGCAGGCTCCGACTGCTGATTCGGAGTTGCACCGGTGTAGAAGATGTTGTTGGAACACTCCTGACCCTCGTACTGAATCGGGTAGTAGAGGAAAGCGTCCTTCGACTCGTACACAGGCAGCATCGCCTTGCGGCTAGCAGAGGTCCAGCCACCGAAAACCACGGGCACCTGATCCTGGTCGATCAGTTTCTTGGACTTCTCAGCGAAGGTGGGCCAATCGGAAGCACCGTCTTCGACGATGTACTCGATCTTGTAGCTCTTGCCGTCGACCTTGACGCCACCAGCGGCGTTGATCTCATCGATCGCCATCTTCTCAGTGTCCACCAGGGTGGACTCCGAGATGGCCATGGTGCCGGTCAGCGAATGCAGGATGCCAACTGTGACGGTGTCGTCAAAGTCGGTTGCTGGTGCAGAAGCTTTGTCGTCACCACCACAGGCGGTCACGGCGAGACCCAGCGATGCTGCGGCCATGCCAGCAAACAGACGCTTGGAGAGAGGGGTGCTCATGGAATGAGGGGGCACTTAAAAGCTTGGACGCAGGAAACGTCCTGAAATATGACCATCGCCAGAGGAGGAGATTTGAAATGTCGCAAAGAGAACAGTTTTGAGCCAAAAAGCTTGTGTTTTCATGATTTTGGTAGCTGTTGCAACAAAAACTCCACCACTCCATCCATCCCCTCACCGCTGTGCAGATTCGTGAAACACCACGGCCTATCACCGCGCATCCGACGGGTGTCCTGTTCCATCACCGCAAGATCGGCACCGACCTGCGGAGCCAGATCAATCTTGTTGATCACCAAAAGATCAGACCGCGTGATGCCAGGCCCTCCCTTACGGGGGATCTTGTCGCCAGCAGCAACATCGATCACATAGATGCAGAGATCCACCAACTCTGGGCTGAAGCTCGCCGCCAGGTTGTCGCCGCCACTCTCAACAAGAACAAGATCCAGGTCAGGAAATTGGGCTTCCAGATCTGCCACAGCTGCTCTGTTGATCGAGCAGTCTTCGCGGATCGCTGTATGAGGACAACCACCGGTCTCCACCCCGCGGATCCGCTCTGGATCCAAGGCACCGGCACGGGTGAGGAACTGGGCATCCTCCTGGGTGTAGATGTCATTGGTGACGACCGCGAGCTGCAGGTTGTCGCGCAAGCGGCGACAGAGCGCCTCCACCAGTGCGGTCTTGCCGGATCCGACAGGACCAGCCACCCCCAGGCGCAGTTTGCTGCTCATCAGCTTCGAAACAGGCGTGAATACAACTCAGCATGGGCAAGCTGCGCCATGCCCGCACCGACACCGCTGCTCCAGAGCTGCTGCGGATCGGCAGCCTGAAGCAGCTGCGCTTGCAAGGCAATCATCGGTAGCAGCCGCTGTTGCAGCACCTGCGCTCGGGACGGACCCAACGGCAGCAGCCGCACCGACGCACTGAGCTGATTGGCAACCCAGCCGTAGAGATATCCCTCCAC
Source organism: Synechococcus sp. MU1648 (assembly GCF_023630615.1). Taxonomy (NCBI): domain Bacteria; kingdom Bacillati; phylum Cyanobacteriota; class Cyanophyceae; order Synechococcales; family Synechococcaceae; genus Synechococcus; species Synechococcus sp. MU1648. The sequence goes on along the minus strand of NZ_JAKUHI010000007.1, from coordinate 91,750 downwards.
CATGTCTCCAGCTGGAACCGACAAGCCCACAGCGGCCCAGGCCCAGGCCGCTGGCCAGCTCAGGGGCATGGGTTCGGGCAGGTCCTGCCCCATGTCAGACATCAACTGCAGCAACGACATTCCCATCTGACGCTGTTGCGCTCGAAGCTCTGCTGCTTCACGGGTGGCCAACAGCCAACCGTCCAGATCAATCAGGCGCGCTTTGGCCGCGCCATCCGCCTGGGTTGACCACCCCACCAGCGACTCTGCAAGGGGCCTCAAGGCAGCGGCCTCCAGTCGCACCGCGCCCCGTTGCAATTCAGCCTCCAACCAAGCCTGAACGGCCTGCTCATCAGCGATGGAGCCAGCCTGAATCAGCACCTCGAGACCTTCCGAGTAGCTGAAGGCACCAACGGGCAACGCCGGGCTAACCAGTTGCAACAACGCCAGGGATGTCATCCGTGCTGATGCCCCCCATAGGCGCCACCTTCGGGAGCAAACGGCTGAAGGCAGCGACTGACCGTCAATCCACGCCCTTCCAGCATCGTGGCCAACACGGAATCCTCCGGGAGCAACAGCTCCTGCTCATGCAGCTCCAGGGCGACATGGCGATTGCCCAGGTGATAAGCCGCCTGCAACAGCTCCAGAGGATGCGACCCCTGCACCCGCAGCAACGCTTCCGGCGCTGCCGTCACCTCCACAACGGTCGAACCGGACTGATCGCCCAGCAGATCACCAGGCTGCAGGGAGCCCATACGGGGCAACTGCAGCAGCACCGGACGACCGCATGAAGTGGTGCGGCGACCGCGCAATACCGTGCGCTCTTCAGCCGTTAACGGCAAGTGCAGGGTTGCCATGGCACTGCTGTTCTGCAGGCGCTGCTCCAACACCACCACTGCATCTGTCACCACCATCTCCTTTCCAGTTCCACAGAGAAAGCCTGCCCAGACATCACCAGCACTTTGGTGTGCGTTGCTACAGAGATGAAGGCGATGGCAGCGGAGCGTGAAGCCATGCAACGTCTCGATCCTTGGCACGGCCGCTGCGACCTGCAGTTTCGTGCAGCCAACGGCAGCACCCGACACCAGGGGGGCTGCACGGCTCCGTTCAAGTTGCTTCGCAGTGAACGCGGTGATGACGGACGCTGCGAGCTGCCGATTCTGCACACAGCTGGAGGCCTGGTAGGCGGCGATCAACTCAGCCTCGACATCAAGCTTGAAGCCAGCAGCCGCAGCCTGATCACCAGTGTGGCGGCGCAGAAGGTTTACGGGTCCATCGGCCGCAGCCGCTTACAGCCTGAGGGCTGCTCTGCACAACAGCACGTGTGCTGCTCGCTAGCCAGCGGCAGTGATCTGGAATGGCTGCCGCAGGAATTGGTGCTGTACGCCGATGCCTTGTTCGAGCAGCACCTGACGGTGACCCTGCCAATGGATGCCTCCTTTGTCAGTGCAGAAATCGTGCGCTTGGGTCGAACCGCCGCTGGTGAAACCCTGCAGCAGGGGCGATGGCGGTCCAGCCTCACGATTCAGCGCATCACTTCAACCAGCTCGACATGGGAGTTGGCGGATCGCGTGGAACTGGGCGGCGCCAGCCTGGACAGCCCCCACGGTCTGGCTGGCGCCCCGGTTTTCGGAACACTGATCTGGGCCGCACCCATGGCCATGAGCGCCGAAACAACGGCGACACTGCTGGAGGAAGCACGGGCCGACCGTGAAGGGCTGACGGGCACGATGCGCTGCGGGGCCCTCGGGCAAGGGCTAATCGCCCGCTATTCCGGCAACTCCAGCCGTGATGCCCGCTTCTGGTTCAGTCGGATCTGGGAGCGCACGCGAACGCTCCGGGGACTGACAACGCCACGCATCCCCAGGGTCTGGCCCCTGCAGGAACAGCCTCTACGCCGACAAACGTCCACCATGAACGCTTTGGAGACCGCAGCGGAGACACACTGAAGAAGACCGAGCTTCGCTATGCATCTCAGTCCCCAGGAAAAGGACAAACTCCTGATCGTGACCGCGGCACTGCTTGCGGAACGACGATTGAACCGCGGCCTGAAGCTCAACCACCCCGAATCGGTGGCCTGGCTCAGTTTTCTGGTGCTTGAAGGTGCCCGTGACGGCAAGAACGTGGCGGAGCTGATGCAGGAGGGCACCACCTGGCTGCGTCAGGACCAGGTGATGGACGGCGTGCCCGAGCTCGTGCACGAGGTGCAGATCGAAGCCGTCTTCCCCGATGGCACGAAGCTCGTCACCCTGCACGACCCAATTCGCTGAGGCAGAACCCATGGCACCTCTCATTCCCGGCGAACTGCTTCCCGAACCGGGTGAACTTGAGCTGAATGCGGGACGACCCGTCACCACGGTGAGCGTCTCCAACAGTGGCGATCGACCGGTGCAAGTGGGCTCCCACTTCCATTTCGCCGAAGCCAACGCCGCCCTGCAGTTCGACCGAGCCGCAGCCCGCGGTCATCGTCTCGACATCCCTGCCGGCACCGCCATCCGTTTTGAACCTGGCGACAGTCGCGACGTGAACCTCATTCCCTTTGCCGGTGCCCGACGCGTCATCGGCTTCAACGGCCAGATCAACGGATCCCTCGACGCCTGACCCATGCCCTACCGCATCTCCCGCCAGGCCTACGCCGAGACCTACGGACCCACCACTGGCGACCGGGTTCGCCTTGCGGACACCGAGCTGATCCTCGAAGTCGAGAAGGATTTCACCGTGTACGGCGACGAGGTGAAATTCGGCGGCGGCAAGGTGATTCGCGATGGCATGGGCCAGTCCCAGACACCTCGAGCCGCGGGTGCCGTCGACACCGTCATCACCAATGCTCTGATCCTCGATTGGTGGGGCATCGTCAAAGCCGATGTCGGACTAAAAGACGGCCGGATCGTGGGCATCGGCAAAGCCGGCAACCCCGACACCCAGGAAGGGGTCACGATCGTGGTGGGCCCCGGCACCGAGGCGATCGCTGGGGAAGGTCACATCCTCACGGCCGGTGGCATCGACACCCACATCCACTTCATCTGCCCCCAGCAGATCGAAACTGCTCTGGCCAGTGGCGTCACCACCCTGATGGGCGGCGGCACCGGACCAGCCACCGGCACCAATGCCACCACCTGCACCCCTGGGGCGTTTCACATCGGGCGAATGCTCCAGGCCGCCGAAGGCTTGCCGGTGAACCTGGGCTTCTTTGGCAAGGGCAATGCCAGCACCCCGGAAGCCCTGGAGGAACAGGTGCGCGCCGGTGCCTGCGGCCTGAAGCTGCATGAAGACTGGGGCACCACGCCGGCCACCATCGATGCCTGTCTGTCGGTGGCCGACCGGATGGATGTGCAGGTGTGCATCCACACCGACACCCTGAACGAAGCCGGCTTCGTGGAAGACACGATCGCCGCCATCAAGGGACGCACGATCCACACCTTCCACACCGAAGGTGCCGGCGGCGGCCATGCCCCAGACATCATCAAGATCTGCGGCGAAGCAAATGTGCTGCCGAGCAGCACGAATCCCACCCGGCCCTACACCCGCAACACGCTCGAGGAGCACCTCGACATGCTGATGGTGTGCCACCACCTCGACCCCAAAATCCCCGAGGACGTGGCTTTTGCCGAATCGCGGATTCGCCGCGAAACGATCGCCGCCGAAGACATCCTTCACGACCTCGGCGCCTTCTCGATCATCGCCAGCGACTCCCAGGCCATGGGGCGCGTGGGCGAAGTGATCACCCGCACCTTCCAGACCGCCCACAAGATGAAGGTGCAGCGCGGTGCGCTCCCGGAAGACTCCAACCGCAACGACAACCATCGGCTGAAGCGCTACATCGCCAAGGTGACAATCAACCCCGCTCTTGCCCATGGCATCAGCAGCGAGGTGGGCTCGATCGAAACCGGCAAGCTCGCCGATCTCGTGCTGTGGAAGCCGGGCTTCTTCGGCATTCGCCCGGAACTGGTGATCAAGGGCGGTTCGATCGTGTGGGCCCAGATGGGCGATGCCAACGCCTCCATTCCCACCCCCGGGCCCGTGCACGGCAGGCCCATGTTCGGCGCCTTCGGCAAAGCCTTGGCTCCCAGCTGCCTCACCTTCGTGAGCGCAGCCGCCATGGATGCTGATATCCAAAGTCAGCTGGGTCTGGAGCGCACCTGCATGGCGGTGAAGGACACCCGCAGCGTGGGCAAAAGCGCTCTCAAACTCAATTCCGCCCTGCCGAAGGTGAGCGTGGACCCGCAGACGTATGAGGTGTTCGCCGACGGTGAACTGCTCACCTGCGAGCCCGCCGAAGTGCTGCCCCTCGCCCAGCGCTATCTGCTGCTTTGACCACCACCCTGCTGGTGATCCAGCACGTTGACCACGAAGGGCCCGAACTGGTGGAACAACTGGCACGGGAACGGGGAATGACTCTCCGGACCCTGCGGCCCGACCGAGGCGACCGCCTGCCGCACCCAAGTGAATGCCCGAACAGCATCGCGCTGGTGCTGGGGGGACCAATGGGGGTGAACGAGCAGCATCATCCGGACCTGCACTGGCTCCAAGCCGAGCTGAACTGGTTGACGGCCTGGCACCAGCAGCGTCGACCGGTGCTGGGCATCTGCCTGGGGGCGCAGCTCTTGGCTGTCGCTGCTGGCGGATCCGTGGAACCCCTGCAGGTTGGAGCACCACCACAGCAACTCAAGGAACTGGGACTGGGGGCAATCCACTGGGTTGCTGAACGGAGCGATGAGGCCTTACTGCAGGGACAACCGAGCAGCAGCTTGGTGCTGCATTGGCATGGCGATCGCATCCACCTGCCGGGCGATGCAACCCTTCTTGGTTCCTCGCTGCACTGTGCGGAACAGGTGTTTCGAATCGGCGATCACGCCATTGGCCTGCAATGCCACCTCGAGATCAACAGAGACGCACTGCAACACTGGATCGCCAACGACCACACCTATGTGATGAGCGCCCTTGGGCCTGAAGGGCCCGAACGCCTGATGCGGGAGTGGCGCTGGCTTGGAGACAAGCTGCAGGAGCAAGGTCGACACTTTTTCAATGCTGCGCTCGATCAGCTGCAGGAGTGCTGCAAGACCAGGTGATTCACATCAGCAAGGCCAACTAATTTCTACGGATAAAAATAAACAAAAGCAAAAACTTTTCAGATCAAGTATCGAACCGAACATCAACACAACGACCGAAAACGCTTCAATGGTTCTGTAGCAACAGCTACCGATCGTTCACTTCGCACCACGCGAAGCGCAGTTCGCCTCAGGCCATGGAACGGGGACCTGAGCTTGCTTCGAGGACCTTCCAATGACCACCCTTCTCTATCGCGGGCATCAGTACCAGCAAAAGAACGCCACTGAGGGCAGGCCCGGTGTGCAGCTGGTCTACCGCCGCAACGTGTACCAATCCCGCCAGATCAACAGCCACCGCACTCCGGTGCAGCTCGTGTACCGCGGGGTGGGCTACACGCGCTAGGCCAACTTCTCAATCTGTAGCAACTCGAACATTCCAGTTCCGAGGATTAGGGCGTAATAGATCCAGCCTCAGCAACGACGTTGGATCTCATCACTTCCCGCCTCGACAAAGGCCTTGTGCAGGTGAATCCCTCCAGCGTGCACGGCGTGTTCTGGCTGCAAACCCACTTCCCAGCCAGCGAATGGGATGCCTTGCTGTCGGGCCAGGCTGCATTTGGAATGGATTGCATCGACGACCTCGTCAATGATGCGCGTCAAGCTGGTTTGAATGTGGAGTGGGAAGCCACAGTCCCCAGTTGAGCCATTCAGAGTTTTGCAAAAAGCCCTCGACACCCAGTGTTGATGGGCTTTTTTTAATGGCACAAACCAACGCGAATCACTAAGCCACCAACCGGTTGAGCATGGGCAACTCTGAGAGTTCATCCCTCCATTCCTGGGCCCAAAGTGCCTGGCTGCGTTCGTAAACCTCCATCAACTGTTCCACCGCACGCTCATGGAAATCAACCCGTAGGTCCAAGAGCGGAAAGGCAGCTTCACCACTCACCTGCACCGCTGCTGAGGTGCAGAAATCGGAGCGGTGATCGCCTCCAGCAGCCTCCCCCGCCTGCAGGGCAGCCATCAGGCGTCGACCAAGTTTCCAGCTGGGATCGCTGGTGAGATACGCCTGCTCCATCGCCTCCACAACACCGTCGTCAACCAAACAATTGCCGGCGACAGACAAGTCACGCCGATGGCGGTGCCCAGCCCAAGCCCCGCAATCCTGCCCCGTCCAACAGGCCGTTCGACCATCCAGGTCGATCAGATGAAACTGACGCCGATCACGATGCTGATCATCCGCCAGAAGGCTGGCCAAAACACTCTCCGCATCCGCACTCTGCTCCAAGCGTTCAAGACCACAGATCCCCAGATAGGGATTGGTATGGGCCTGGGTCGCCACAGCGCCAACTCCTGCGCGGATGTGGGGCACGGTGGATCCAACGGCCAGATGACAGGTGGCAACAGCCACGCCAAAGCGGCCGTTGCTGGGATCACGGGCCAGGATCGAAAAGGTCACGGCAGCTGGCGGTCGAGCCGCAGCAGCGTTTCCAAAAGCACCGAAGTGCCCGCCCAGCACTGTTCGTCGCTGGTGAACTCCGCAGCTGAGTGACTCAAACCGCCCCGACTGGGAACAAAAATCATGCCCATCGGCCAACGGCGACCAACCTCCTGCGCATCGTGGCTGGCTCGGCTGGGGAGATGGCTGTGAGACAAGCCGAGATCGGCCGAGGCCTCAGCAATCGTGGCCATCACCACAGCATCAGCAGGGGTGGGATCAACACTGAACTGTGGGTCCACCGAAATCGGGCAGCCCGTTTCAGCACCAATGCTTTCGACCTGCTGCATCAACTCCTCCACCAATTGATCGAGAACAGTCGGGTCAACATCCCTCAGGTCGACCGTCAGGGCGACAGCGCCGGGGACGACATTGGCGGCATTGGGCCAAACCTCCAGTCGACCCACGGTCGCCACAGGATCTCCTGGATGGCGGGATGCCATCGCCTCGACGGCAAGAACAATGCGCGACGCCGCCACGAGGGCGTCCTGTCGCAGACCCATCGGTGTGGTGCCGGCGTGATTGGCCTGTCCCTGCACATTGATGCTGAACCGACGCTGACCAACAACACCCTCAACAACACCAATGGCATCCCCGCGTTGCTCGAGAACGCCGCCCTGTTCAACATGCAACTCAAGAAAAGCGGCATAGGCCTCATCGGAGCGTCGGGCCGACGCCAGCGAAGGCCAATGCCCCCCGATTCGCGCCAGATTCTCTTGAATCGCCTGGCCGTTGCTGGTGATGTAACTCTCCGGGTTAGCGGAAGCCGTCCCCGCCAAGCCTTTGCAACCCACCATGGTCGACTCCTCATCGGCAAAGGCGATCAACTCAATGCCGTGCCGCAGCCTCATGCCCTGGTCCTGAAGAGCGCGGCAGGCTTCCAGACCTGCAAGAACACCCAGGGCACCATCAAAGCGTCCACCGGTGGGAACGGTGTCGAGGTGTGAGCCGGTCACCAAAGCAGGACGGTGTGGATCGAGGCCTTCAAGACGCCCGATCAAATTGCCAGCAGCATCCACACGCACCTGCATGCCCAACTGCTTCATCCAACTGGCCAGCAACTCACGGCCCTGAACGTCTTCCGCTGAAAACCCGCGTCGACAAACGCTGCCATCCGGCTTCGCGCCAATCCTGGCAAGCTGCTCAATCGTGCCAACCAAACGATTGTGGTTTGGTCGCGCCGCAATTTTGACTGGCTCGACCCTCGATGCAGGGGTAGTCGGAGACGCCGAGATGAGCCCTGGCAATGCCGTGACCTGCAGTTCAAAGGGGTAAGTACTTTGACCTGACTCGGCCGATTGGCTTGTAGCTAGCGCAACGATTTAACGCTGATCAAAGAATTCAAACGGGCATCAGCACCCGCCACCCCAGGCGGTCGGCCTCCCGACGGGCCAGGGCTGGCACGTCCTCTGCCACAAACATCCGGTGCAACATCTGCACACCCAGCAGATGATTGATCACGGCATCCATCTGCACACGCTCCGCATCGGTGGTGGCAGGGTCCGCATGACGTGCAAACAAGGCGCTAACGCCGGCCTTGCTCAATAAACCAGCGGCATCGATCGCCTCATCACTGAGGTAGTCATCGGCGAGTTGCTTCATCTGCTCCCACTTCTCGGGCTCCGTATGGGCTGGCGGCGCCATGAAGGCGAACTTCTCACGCCGATACAACACCTCCGGCAACAAACCCGCCATGGCTTCCCGCAACACGTATTTCTCGGTTTTCCCCTTAATCCGCAGTTCGGGAGGCACTTGCACGGCAACAGCGGCCAGATGGTGATCCAGGAAGGCCGGTCGGGCCTCCATGGAATTGGCCATGTCGACCCGGTCACCGCCCCAAGTCAAGATCTGGCCCTCCAACATGGTCTTGATCCAGACGTACTGGGCCTTGTCCAGGGCATGGCGCCCTTCAAGTTGATCCGCATCCAATTGCTCAGCAATCGCTTTACCCGGGGAGTAATCCTGCAGGGCTGCAGCATGAGACTCCGCCAGAAGCTCCGGCACCAAGGGCGCACAGGCCAGCCACGGCTGCAGGCAACTGGGGGTAAAGCCAACCACCGCATCGAGGTCGGGATCGTCCACCTGGTTTTCAGCGAGCATCGCTCCCTGCACCAGGGCATTGGACTGCTGAAGCAAGGTTTCCCAGCTGGCGCGCTCCTCCTGAGGCAAGTCATCCAGACCGTGGAGGAACATGTCGCGGCGAAAGGCGGGATAACCGCCGAACAACTCGTCTGACCCTTCACCGGTCATCACGACCTTGTAGTCAACGTTGTTGACATGGCGACTCATCAAGAACTTCGCCACCGCCAAGGTGTTGTAGATCGTTCGCTCCGCATGCCAGATGGTGCGCTCCATATGGCCATAGAGCTCCTGACCGGAGAGACGCATCAGATCCTGCTCAGCCCCCGTGGCCTCGGCCATCTCCTGAGCAATCGGCGACTCGTCGTAACGGGCGTCATCGAATCCGATCGTGAACGCCTTCACCGGTGCCTGGCTGACAGCTGACGCCAAACCGAGAATCGAACAACTGTCGATGCCACCGGAGAGATAACAGCCCACAGGCACGTCGGCCACCATGCGCAGCTCGACGGCCTCCAGCAAAGACGCACGAACTGCAGCGATGTGGTCGGCCTCCGTGAGGCGACGATCGCGCTGATCCTGACGCGGAAAGTCGACATCCCAGTAGGTCGACTCCGACACCTCCAGCCGCCCATTCGCACGTTGCACCTTCAGCACATGGCCGGGCTTCACCTGTTGCACTCCAGCAAAGGCAGTGGTGCCAGGAACCATGGTCTGCATCAACTGATGGAACAGACCCTCCGACGTGAAGCGTCGCTCAACCGCTGGATGCGCGAACAGCACCTTCAACTCGGAACCAAACACCAGACCCTCAGGCGTCATCACCCAGTACTGCGGTTTGATGCCGAAGCGATCCCGCACCAGGTAAAGGCAATCCTCCGCGCGATCAAACAACGCAAAGGCAAATTCCCCGCGCAATAGAGGCAAGGTCGCCTCCAAACCCTGGCGCTGATAAAGCCGGAGCAGGATCTCGGAATCGCTCTTGCTGCTGAAGCGCACCCCCTGGGCGGTGAGGTCAGCCCTGATGCGTTGAAAGTCGTAAAACTCACCGTTATGCGCCATCAGCACCTCACCGTCATCGGTGAGAAAGGGCTGACGGCCACGTGACTCGTTCAGATCGATGATCGAGAGGCGGGCATGGCAGAAACCAACACCAACCTGATCAAGCACCTCCACGCCAAAGCCATCGGGCCCACGATGGGCCTGGATCGCTGCCATGTTGACCAGCAGCTGGCGGTCCACCGTCTGACGACGGTCTGCGTTGAAAACACCTCCGATTCCGCACATAACGCTCGCTCAGACGACATCCATGACGCGTTCGGCCCGGTTCACCATGCAGGTGAGCAGTGCCATCCGCAGGAACACAGCTCCCCTGGCCTGGCTGAAATACCAGTTGTGGGGTGTGTCATCAAGGCAGGTGCTCAGTTCCGCTCCCCGCGCCAAGGGATGAAGCACGATCGCTTCAGGCTTGAACGGCATGTCGCGGGTGAGGCGAAATCCTCTCCCGTGCACTTCATAGGTATCGCCAACCCAGGCGATGGCGTTGATGTAAATGACATCCAGATCGGGCACTTCAGCCTGTAGATCGGTGCTGCAGCGCACCTTCATGCCGCAAGCCTCGAGCTCCTCCAACTGCCCAGGGTCAAACAACTGCAGATCCGACTCCAGCCCGGGAGCATGAATCACCACCACCTCATCCACGGTCTGCGGGAATTTGGCCAGGATCCTCAGCAGTGAGCGAACCGTTCGCATCCGCGATGGAATCCCGACGATTCCGATGCGAATCCGATCAGCCGCAGCCACCTCAACTTCAGCGAGCTTGGGCCGCCACTTGAAGATGGTGTACAGATCCGCCATTGCCTGAGTCGGATGTTCATCAATGCCATTGCCGGCATTAATGATCGGGATTCGCAGAGTTGACGTCATCGCATAAACAGCACCGGGATCGCTGTCCCGAAGCACCACGCAATCGCCGTAGTTGTTGAACATGTGGGCGACATCTTCAAGGGACTCGCCCTTGGCAATCCCGGTGGTAGCTCTGTCGGTGATGTTGATCGAGCTGCCACCAAGGCGATGCCAGGCACTGTCAAAAGAGAGACGGGTGCGCGTGCTCGGCTCGTAAAACGCGTTAATCAGAATCTTGCCGGTCAGGGGCGTGTTGTGGCGGCAATACCGATCTGGATTGCTCTCGAATTTCGCCGCCAGCCGAAACACCTGCAACAAGGCCTCGGGTCGAAACGGTTGGATCGACACCACATGCTGATTCACCAGATCCAGCAACGGCTCTCCGTCCTCGGCAATCGCAGCCAGCAGCTCCTGGGGTTGGTTCTGGCCATAGACATCGGGACCCATCGGCTGAAACCGAATCTGTACCGACGACGCTTCAACTACTGCTGAATTTGCATGTGCCATAGCTAAATCGGATCAACACTCTGTTTGCCAAACCGAGTGCTAAGGCCAAGAACTACATCTTTTACCGGTAACAACAACAACACCCCTTCGTCCACGAAGAAACAGCTTCTTAAGCAAAGATCCGGAAAAAATGTTCAGCTGGTTACTAATACCTGCAGCCGTCACCACACACGACCGTTCCGCCACTCAACCCACCAAATCAGTAGCAACACGAACACAGACAGCACCAAGGCAAGCTGACTGGCCACCAGCAGAAACTGAAAGCCGGAGAGTCCAACAAGGCTGGCCATCAAAAAAAGACTTTGGATCATCCCTCCTCCTGCAACAAAGTAAAGTCAAACCTTTCCGGCCACGTGCGACTGCCGATCAGCATCACGACTGCTGATACGGCCGCCGAAAACACAGCGGCGCAGTAAGGCGCTATCAGCACATAAGCGAGCAGGCCAACAACGCTGCCGGCGAGCATGGCCGCAATGGCAGCCGTGCGATTGGCCGTGCGCCAGTACAGGCCGCAGGCCACTGGCCAGACCGTGGAGGCCACCAGGGCACCGGTGAAGAACAGCACCGACGCCAAAGAATCAAGCCGCGGCCAGGACAGCGCCAACGTGACGACCGCCAACCCCACCACCATCAGCCGCGCAGCCTGCTTGAGCTGCAGGTCACTGGCTTGGGGCCGCAACAGGCGGAAGTACACATCCTCCGCCAGAAGATCGGCGGTGGATGCCAACAGCGAATCCAGGGTGGAGGTGAGCGACGCAAACACCACCACAAACACCAGAGCAGCGCCGCCGGCGCCGAGCAGATCAGCTGCCATCACTGGGAACACCATGTTCACCTGCTCGAGAGGCAACTCACGCGCCAATGCCACCAGCCCGATGGAGCCCGTCACCATCGGCACGCTCATCCAGGCGACCCCCCCCAACACAAAGGAGGTCATCACCACCGAGCGACGGCTAGCGAAGACCCGAGACCACCAGATGTTGTTGTGAAACACCTCGCCCATCGAGAAGAGGGCAGAATTCCACGCGATCAACAAACCAGCAGGCAACAGCAGATCGAGCCGATCGGGATGCCGGGCAAGCAACGAGGCATGCACCTCGGGCATCGGGAATTGCCGGAAAGCGAGCACCGCCACCACCGCCAACAGCACCATGATCAAGAGCGACTGGATGAAATCGGTGCCGATCACGGCCCGCATCCCACCGAACAGGGTGTAGAGCGTGGCGACACCAATCACCACCACCATCCCCACGTGGTAATTGAAGCCTGAAAGGGCCTGCAGCAGCAGTCCGGCACCCATCGCCTGGGTCATCAAAAAACCCAGGGTGTAAATAGCGGTGATCACCATGAACACCCACCACGCCAGCCGCCCGTAACGCAACCGAATGAAATCGCCGCTGGTGCGTCCGTTGGGCATCACCTGCTTGATCCGCGAAGCCAGGGGAGCAAACAGGATCAGTCCAAGCCCTGCCAGGGCATAGCTGAACATGCCCCAAAGCCCGGTCTTGTAGCCGAATTCAGGGGCAAGCAACGTGGTGTTGCCGGTGACCCAGGAGGCCATCAACGTGGCGGTGCTCAGGGCCAGCCCGATGTTGCGCCCCGCCAGCATGTAGTCATCGGCATTGCCTTGACCGCGCCGACCCCAAGCAATCCCGAGGGCAACCCAGAGAACGGAGAACAACACCACCAGCGCCCAGGCGATCCCGGGCTGGAGGAAGGGAACCGAGTCAGCGGACATCCGTCGACCCCCTGCGGTTCCAATAAAGATGTCCGCGCAGAATCATCACCACCGTCGCCGCAGTAACAACGGCACCGAGGGCAAAGATCAGTCGCGCCCAGAGCAATTCATCCAAAGCGAAGACCCTTTGAACTCCAGAAACAGATAAGCAAAAGAGTCTTCCCCGCCTGGCCCTTCGCCCTCGATTCAGGTGCCTTCGGATACGCAAACATCAAGCGATCAGCGCCCTGTCACCTGAAATTGCGGAATGTGTAGCAACTACAACCCGAGGGGGTTGGGGCGACGCCTTGGATGAAATGTGCCCAGACCATCGGAATGTTCACCGACTACAAACCCACGGTCGGCTTCGACGAATATTTCTGCAGTGACACGGCGAGGCCTCGCGACGATCTGGCCACCCTGCTTGCATCGCTGGGGCAGATGGGATTGCCCGAGCTCAACCGCAGTCATGCCTCCGCCAGCCAGCTGCTGCGTCGCCTCGGTGCCACGTTCCGCCTGAACGATTCCGGCCTCAAGGGCAGTGAACGGATTCTTCCTTTCGATCCCTTGCCCCGACTGATCGGCCGCAGCGACTGGATCAACCTGGAGCGGGGACTGCTGCAACGCCTGGAAGCCATCGACTGCTTCCTCGCCGACATCTACGGCCCGCAGCAGATCCTCAACGACGGTGTGATCCCGCGGGAAGACGTGGAAAGTTCCTCCGGCTGGCGACCTCAGATGCAGGGCATCAGCCTGCCCCTCAACCGCTGGTGCCACATCTCCGGACTCGACCTGATCCGCGACGGCAATGGCACCTGGCGTGTCCTAGAAGACAACCTGCGCTGCCCGTCAGGGGTGGCCTACTTCCTCGAGAATCGTCGGGTGATGAAACGGTTGTTCCCTGGCCTGTTCGAGGGCCGTGCCGTTCAACCGATCGACGCCTATCCCTCCCATCTGCTGCGCACCCTTCAGGACCTGGCGCCCTGGAGTGAAAGCCCTCGCGTGGCAATCCTGACGCCCGGGGTGTTCAACAGCGCCTATTTCGAGCACAGCTATCTGGCCCAGCAGATGGGCATTGCACTGGTTGAGGGACGGGACCTGGTCTGCGAAGACGGCCGGGTGTGGATGCGCAGCACCAACGGGCTCAAGCCCGTGGATGTGATCTACCGCCGTATCGACGACGATTTTCTCGATCCCACCGTGTTCCGGCAGGACTCGATGCTGGGGGTGCCGGGCCTGATCGACGTGCTTAGGCAAGGACGGGTCGCCATCGCCAATGCCCCCGGCACCGGCGTCGCCGACGACAAGCTGATCTACGCCCATGTGCCGGCAATGATCCGCTACTACCTCGATGAGGAGCCGATCATCGAGAACGTTCCCACCTATCTCTGTGCCCGGCCCGACGATCAGCGCTATGTGCTCGACCACCTCGAGCAACTGGTGGTGAAATCGGTGGCGGAAGCCGGGGGCTACGGAATGCTGATCGGCCCCCAGGCCAGCCGATCGGAACTGGCTGACTTCGACACCAAGATCCGTGCGAATCCCCGCAACTTCATCGCGCAGCCCACACTGCAGCTCTCCACCGTGCCATCCCTCAGTGACGGTGAGCTGTATCCCTGCCACGTGGATCTGCGCCCCTATGTGCTGCGCGGCTCAAACAGCTGGGTGAGCCCAGGGGGGCTGACGCGGGTGGCCCTCAAGCGGGGCTCACTGGTGGTGAATTCATCCCAAGGGGGCGGCTGTAAGGACACCTGGATCGTCGACGACCAACGGATGTCGGCACCGCAGCCAAAGGAGGCTGTGCCGTGTTGAGTCGCGTTGCCGATTCGCTCTACTGGATCAACCGTTATCTGGAACGCGCCGAAAACATCTCGCGTTTTCTGGAAGTAAGTGAAGCGATGGCTCTGGACTGTCCTCCGGGGAGCGCAGAACCATGGTTGCCGTTGGTGGAGGTGACAGGGGATCGGAACAGCTTCGACGTGGCCTATCCCGATGCCACTCCCAAACAAGTGGTGCGCTTCCTACTGCTGGACCGCAGCAATCCCAACAGCATCGTGAGCTGCATTGCGATGGCTCGGGAAAATGCAAGGCAGATCAGGGATGTGATCACCACGGAAATGTGGGAGCAGATCAATGATCTGCACTGGAGCCTGCAAGACGACGAAGACATCTGGCGGGAACCCGTGCAGGAGCAACTGCAGATCATCCGCCGCGGCTGCCAGCTTGTGTACGGGATCACCGACACCACACTGAGCCGCGATCTGAGCTGGCTGTTCAGCCAGCTGGGACGTCTGATCGAACGCGCTGACAAAACCTCCCGCATCCTCGACGTCAAATACTTCCTGCTGCTGCCGTCCACCGAGGAGGTCGGCGGGGTGCTGGATGAACTGCAGTGGATCACCCTGCTGCGCACGGCGGGCGCGTATCAGATGTACCGCCAGAGCGTCCAACAAGCGATCAGCCCCGCATCGGTGGCCCGCTTTTTGCTGCTGGATCCATTCTTTCCTCGGTCGGTGCGCTACTGCCTCCAGGGCATCAGCGACACCTTGCAACAGATCCAGCAGCACCCGAGCCAAGACACGCCAGATGATCTCGACTGCTTACGCGGCCAGCTCTTGGCCCGCTGGAGCTACGTGAGGATCGACAACCTGATCGAATCCGGTCTGCATGAAGCGATTGACCGGCTTCAACAGGACCTCAATCAACTCCACATCCTGATCCAGACCCGCTACTTCACCAGCGCCGACCTCCGTTCCACTCCCACCGATCCAGCATGCGCGCTCTCATCGTTCACCGCCTGACGTATCGGTATGAGGCCAGGGTCGTTCTGGGGGAGCATCGCCTCTGTCTGAAACCCAGGGGACAGGGGTTCCAGACCCTGCTGGACCATCACCTCAGCGTGCTGCCTGAACCTGAGCAACGTCGGGAACTGGTGGCCGCCAGCGGCGACGAAATCCAACGGCTCCACTTTCTTGGCAGCACCGAGCAACTCGTCTTTGAGGCCCGCAGTCTGGTGGAAACCCGGCCGGCACCACCGCTGCAGAGCTGCTTCAACGGACTCGAACCACCACTGCCCTACCCGCGGGGCCAACTCAACAGTGATCTGCAGGGCGCCTTAGAAGGCTGGTTGCCCAATGGCCAGCACGAACCCGCAGCCATCGACCTCACCCAGGAAGCGCTGATGGGCAGCAACCAACAGACCCTTGCCTTTCTGAATCAACTCATTGAACTGATTCAAGAGCGGGTGAAATACACCCAACGCCATGTGGGGCCGGCCTGGCCAGCGGGCCGAACCCTGCGCGAGCGAATCGGCTCTTGCCGAGATCTGGCCATGCTGATGGTGGCCTGCTGCCGCGTGGTGGGTCTTCCGGCCCGATTCGTGAGCGGATATCAACTGCAGCAACCTCCCCCGAACGAGTACGACCTCCATGCCTGGGCGGAGGTCTACCTACCTGGAGCGGGCTGGAGAGGCTTTGACCCCAGTGCCGGCAAGGAGGTCACCGAGCGCTATGTGGTGCTAGCCACCTCCTCCAAACCGGAACTAACCGCGGCCGTGAGCGGCAGCTTCAGCGGCCCCCCAGGAACAGCGAGTGAGCTGAATTGGCAGATTCAGATCAACGACGAAGCCTCCGGAACGGAGAACTCACAACACAACCTCGTTCAGGCCGCCTGAAGCAGAGGTTCCACCCCATGCAACTGGGGCCTCCGAGCAGAGCTATGGGTTGCAGCCATCAAGGCCGGGATCTCGGCGCTGTTGTAGACCCGAAATTCCCGCACAAGAGAGACGCCCTCCTCACGGACCGCCTGGTTCAGAACGACGGAGCCGTCGGGATCGGAAATCGAGCGGTGGAAGGTGCCGGGGGGAATGCGAAGGATGTCACCACCACTTTCCAGCCGAACGATGTGAAACGGCTCCTCCCAGGCCAGATTCACCAAAAAGAAGGTTCTCCCGCCACTCGCCGCCAGCAAATTGTCTTCCTGATGGGGATGCAAATAAAACTGCCAGGCTCCACTCTCAGGGTCGTTGGGTGGCGACACCGCAGGACCGCTGTGAATCACCAAGTCACGCGCGTTCGAGGTGTCCACAGTCACGTCGAAAAAACGAACCGATGGGGTGTCGCGAAAGCGCTCGTAGGCCAGCAGTTCGAACATCTCGATGGATCCTTGAAGATCCTTCAGCTGACCTGTTGTACCTGGAGCCTCACTCAAAAACGGTGACGATCACAACGGTTCAGCCCCCCAGATACGCCATCTCCGCATGCGTTGACGCACCGGCCTCTGGATCACGCTCCTCGCTGTAGCGGTCTTGGCGCCGCTGCCAAAGATCGCGTATGGCCTGCTCGAGGCAAGGCTCCGACGAGAGCACAGGCTTGAGATCCATGCCATGAGCGGAGAACAAACAGGTGAACGCCTGCCCATCGGCGGTGACACGCAACCGGTTGCAATCTCCACAGAACGGCTCACTGATGGAGGCGATCACACCGATGGATCCGGCACCATCGCAATAGTTCCAACGCTGTGCCGTGCCACCCCTGGGGCGCCCCAGGGGTTCGAGCGGCCAACGGGCGTGAATGCGCTCCACCATCTGCGCCGCCGGCAGCACCTGGTCCAGCCTCCACTGGTTGCGGTTGCCCACATCCATGAACTCAATCAAGCGCAGCTCCACCCCCTGCTGCCGCGCCAAACCGGCCAAGGGAAGAAGTTGATCATCATTCATCCCCCGTTGGATCACGGCGTTGAGCTTGAGTTCACCGGCCGAGGGGTCAAAACCAGCGGCACGAGCCGCCGAAATGCCGTCCTGCACCTTGCGCACCAACCGTTCACCGGCGACAGCGCCACCCTGGAGACCAGCCATGCGCGCTGCTGCCTCCCCTTCTGCTGCATCCAAGCTGATGGTGATGCGATTCAACCCTGCTGCGCGCAGCGACCGAGCCATCGGTTCCGAAAGCAAAACCCCATTGCTGGTAAGCGCCACCACTTCAAGACCTGCTATGGGATCTGATCGACGCCTCCGGGCCTGCGCCACCGCCTCAAGCAAGGGCAACAACCGACGGCTCAACAACGGCTCTCCACCCGTGAGCCGTAGCGTTTGGGTTCCAAGGCGCGAGGCGACACGAATAACGCGCATCTGCTGCTCAAGCGTGAGCAAGCCAGGGGGATCATCCACATCCGGACGGCAGTACGGACAAGCGAGATTGCAGCGAGCCGTCAGCGACAGCCGCAGTACTCCGAGGGGCCGGTTGAAACGATCTGCGAGCGGCAGCGAGGTGCTCATCCTTCCAACGCTGACAGATCTGCTGAGCAATTGGCATTCAGCAGAGCCTCTGCAGGCAACTGCACCGACTGATGAGGAACACGCATCAACCAGTCCATCCAGCGCAACTCTCCACGTTGCAATTGCTGATCGAGACAGGAGCGAAAGGGGGAGCCTGAAGGAATCACCGCCAACAACGGCTGCAGCCGCATACCGTCATGGGCCACCGCTGCCTGCTCAGGAGCACGGTTCCAGGCCGCGATGAGCTGAAGAAATACAGCCGTCCGCAAGCGCGGCATGTCCACCGGAAGCACCAGCAACGCCTCCCCGGGCGGAAGCGGCAGCACCCTGGCAAGCGCCTGCAGGGGGCCATTCCAAGGAGGGGGCTCCAACAGCACGGAACATCCGGGTCGGAGCCCCAGCACCTCTGCATGCTCGCGATGGCGACTCAACACCTGCACCGGATACCCCAAAGGCAGCAGCTGGTCGACCAACGCGGTGAGCCAAACACCACCGGATGGATGGGGCAACAGCGCTTTGTCACGCCCCATGCGACGGCTGCTACCGCCACTGAGCAAACAAACCCGCAAGCCTTGGTTCACATCTCTGATCAACAATCTGCACCAGCGAAGTCCAACAACCTAAAAAAGTTGCAACCGCTACCAAATCATCCAGGCACAAGAACACCTGATCCAATCAATCAGCTCCATTGATGTTTGCAGGGGAACACAAAAACAGAAATTGGTAACCAATCTGACCAAAGAGTGGCCCGACGAATTGATTAACTGCGCGAGTTAAACGGATCTTCTTTTCGACCGTTTTGCCATCCCCGGGCACCCTTCGTTTTGACGCCCGAGGTTTCACTTCTTCTTCTCAATGCTTGGCGACCTCTGGTCGTTCCAGGGCAGGTATCGAACCCTTCACCTGACCTGGATCGCCTTCTTCCTGACCTTCGTGGTCTGGTTCAACTTGGCCCCTCTGGCCACCACTGTGAAAGCGGACCTCGGATTGACCGTTGGTCAGATCCGCACTGTGGCCATCTGCAATGTGGCCCTCACCATCCCGGCTCGCGTGCTGATTGGCATGCTTCTGGACAAATTCGGACCCCGGGTCACCTATTCCTCGATCCTGGTCTTCTCAGCCTTTCCCTGCCTGCTGTTTGCGTCCGCTCAGGACTTCAACCAACTGGTGGTGGCACGTCTGCTGCTCTCCATCGTGGGCGCCGGCTTCGTGATCGGCATCCGAATGGTGGCCGAGTGGTTCCCTCCTAAGGAAATCGGCCTCGCGGAAGGGATCTACGGCGGCTGGGGCAACTTCGGCTCCGCCTTCTCCGCCCTCACGATGGTGGCCCTCGCCGGCTTCCTCTCCTTCTCCGGTGGTTTCGAACTGCCGACCGGTGCTGTTCTGAACTGGCGCGGTGCGATCGCCCTCACCGGCATCGTTTCGGCTGCCTACGGCTTCTTCTACTTCTTCAACGTCACGGACACACCCCCCGGCAAGACCTACCAGCGGCCTGAGAAGACCGCAGGCCTGGAAGTCACCTCTATGCGCGACTTCTGGGGCCTGCTCGGCATGAACGTGCCCTTCGCAGCCATCCTCTGCGTGC
The DNA here is from genome assembly GCF_023630615.1 of Synechococcus sp. MU1648. Taxonomy (NCBI): domain Bacteria; kingdom Bacillati; phylum Cyanobacteriota; class Cyanophyceae; order Synechococcales; family Synechococcaceae; genus Synechococcus; species Synechococcus sp. MU1648. The sequence goes on along the minus strand of NZ_JAKUHI010000007.1, from coordinate 72,160 downwards.
TCTGCTGGCGTCTCGGCAAGGTGGGCTTCCTCACCGCAAGCACCTATCCGCTGGCCCTCGGTGCCGTCGCCGTCTGGTTTGCCTTCCAAACCTGGGGAATCATCCGCACCAACCGCGATCTGATTCTTGGCAACAAGGTTTATCCCAAAGAAGACCGCTATGAGTTCCGCCAGGTGGCGATCCTCGAGCTCACGTACATCGTGAACTTCGGTTCCGAACTGGCCGTGGTTTCGATGCTGCCCACCTTCTTTGAAACCACCTTCGATCTGCCGAAGGCCACCGCCGGAATCCTGGCCTCCTGCTTCGCTTTCGTGAACCTGGTGGCCCGCCCTGCCGGTGGTCTGATCTCCGACCGCGTCGGCAGCCGCAAGAACACCATGGGCTTCCTCACCGCCGGTCTCGGCGTGGGCTACCTGGTGATGAGCATGATCAAGCCGGGCACCTTCACCGGCACCACCGGCATCGCCGTTGCCGTGGTGATCACCATGCTCGCCTCCTTCTTCGTGCAGTCCGGTGAAGGCGCCACCTTCGCGCTGGTGCCCCTGGTCAAGCGTCGCGTCACCGGTCAGGTGGCCGGTCTGGTCGGTGCCTACGGCAACGTTGGTGCTGTGACCTACCTGACCATCTTCAGCCTCCTGCCGATGTGGATGGGCGGCGGCGGCGAACCCACCCCCGAGGTGATTGCTGCCTCCAACAGCGCCTTCTTCCAGATCCTGGGCGTCGCAGGTTTGGTCGTGGCCTTCTTCTGCTTCTTCTTCCTCAAGGAGCCCAAGGGCTCCTTCGCAGAGCTGCACGAAGGCGAAACGGCCTGATCCATCAGCCTCAGCAGCAACGCATTGCTGCGCAACGACCCGGAGCTTCCGCTCCGGGTCTTGTTCTTTTTTGGTTCCTGCATGGCGAAATCCCCCCGCAGCGTGCGCAGCCAGTGCCCCTACTGCGGCGTGGGCTGTGGCCTGGAGCTGCTCCCACCTGCTGTGAAGGGTCAAGCCGTGAAGCGGGATGGTGAAGGCAATCCAATGTGGACCGCCCGCGGCGACCGCGAGCATCCCTCCAGTCTTGGTCAGGTCTGCATCAAGGGCGCCACGGTTGGCGAAACCCTGGCCCAAGGACGACTGCGCCAACCCCTATTCCGCGAAACGCTCGAGGACGACTTCGCACCGATCAGCTGGGACGAGGCCCTCGACAAAATCACCGGACAGATTCAGGCAAGCGTGACCCAGCGCGGCAATGCCGATGGCATCGCCATGTACGGCTCCGGCCAGTTCCACACCGAGGACTACTACCTGGCCCAGAAACTGCTGAAAGGCGCACTGGGCACCAACAATTTTGATGCCAACTCGCGGCTGTGCATGAGCTCAGCAGTGGCGGGCTACACCCGCAGCCTGGGCTCCGATGGCCCCCCCTGCAGCTACGAGGATCTCGACCACTGCTCAGTGGCGTTTCTGATCGGAACCAACACCGCCGAGTGCCACCCGGTGCTGTTCCAGCGTCTTCTGAAGCGGAAACGAAAAAACCCTGGCAGCGTCACCATCGTGGTGGTGGATCCACGCCGCACCGACACGGCCAAAGCCGCCGATATTCACTTGCCGATTGCACCAGGCAGCGACCTGGCCCTGCTTCACGGCATTGCCCACCTGGTGCTCCGCGAGAACGGCCAGGACCCAGCTTTCATCGACGACCACACCGAGAATTACGACGCCTTTTTTGACGTCGCCGCCCGCTGGACACCGAGACGGGTTGCCCTGTTCTGCAACATCCCCGAAAAACGCCTGCGGGAAGTGGCCGCTCTGTTCCACCGGCGCGAAAAGGTGCTCAGCCTCTGGTCAATGGGGGTGAACCAACGCCGGGAAGGAACAGCAGTGGTGCAGGGGTTGATCAATCTGCATCTGCTCACCGGCCAGATCGGCAAGGAAGGAGCGGGCCCGTTTTCCCTCACCGGCCAACCAAATGCCATGGGCGGGCGTGAGGCTGGAGGCTTGGCGCATCTGCTGCCGGGCTACCGCTTGGTGGCCAACGCGGAGCACCGTGCCGCAGTGGAACAGGCCTGGCGGCTGCCAGAAGGAAGGATCAACGCCAAGCCTGGATTAGCGGCCTGGCAGCAGATCGAAGCAATGGAACAGGGCGCGCTGGATCTGTGGTGGGTGGCCGCCACCAACCCCCTGGTCAGCCTCCCGGATCTCGACCGGGTGAAGTCAGCCATGAACAAGTGCCCGCTGGTGGTGGTGAGCGAGGCCTATGCCGACTCTGAAACGTCCCATTACGCCCACCTGCTTTTACCCGCAGCCCAGTGGAGTGAGAAGGCCGGTGCCATGACCAATTCCGAACGACGGGTGACCTATTGCCCGGCCTATCGACGCCGCTTCGGCGAAAGCCGGCCCGACTGGGAGGTCTTCGCTGACGTGGGACGCCGCTTGGGCTACACCGAACAATTCAGCTTCGATTCAGCGGCTGAGGTTTACGCCGAATTCACCGAACTGACCCGAGGGCGCCTCTGTGACGTCAGTGGCCTGAGCCATGCGCTGCTTGAACAGGACGGTCCACAGCAGTGGCCGTACCCCCACGGCAGCAGCCCCAGCGCAGCAGCGAAACGCCTCTACGAAGACCATCAGTTCCCCACCCCGAACAAACGCGCCCGCTTCAGCACCGATCAACCGCTCGGGCTGGCGGAACCCCCCTGCGAGACCTACCCCCTGGTACTGACGGTGGGCCGCTATCTGGGGCAGTGGCACACCATGACCCGCACAGGGAAGGTGGAACGGCTGATGAAACAGCATCCCGAGCCGCTGCTGGAGATTCACCCCGGTGACGCTCAGGATCTAAAACTGCGCAACGGCGAACTGGCAGCGATCAGCTCGCGCCGCGGTCACCTCACCGCGACCGTGAAGGTCACCGATCGCATTCGGCGTGGATCGGTCTTTCTGCCAATGCACTGGGGATTCACCCAGGAGAAGGCCTGCGAGGCCAACACCCTGATGCATGACGAGGCCTGCCCGGTATCGAAGCAGCCGGAACTCAAGGCCTGCGCGGTGATCGTGGCTCCGGCCGTCTCGGTGGTGAAGCCCGTCGAGCAGCAAAAAGGAAAGCTGGAGGCACTGCGCCGGCTACTCACACCAGCACTTCGCTGAAGGCTGCTTCAAGGTTGTGGTGATCGTGCCCCGGCCGGGCCAACTTGCACAACGCAAAGCGATCCAGCTCACTGAGCTGAGCCCATTGCTCCAGGGTCAGCAACACACCTCGCGCCGTGGCCGCCTCCTGTACCGCAGCGGGCAGCTCGGCCAACTGTTGCCAGGGGGCGCCGCTGACCGGTGGAAGATCCTTCGCCATGCCATCGGCCATGGCGCTCGTGCAATCGCGCAGATGCTGGCGAAGCTGCTCGAGGGCGTCGGCCCCATCCGGCCAATCCACCAGGGTTTGACGTTGATCCCTGGAGAGTTGCAACCAGTGATTGAGCTTTAACTTCACCCCACAGAGATCAAGTTTCCGACGCACACACAGCGGTATGCAGCGCCAGTTGCCGATGAAATCCTGCTCAAAGGCAAAGCAATGGCTGGCGGAATCGCAACGGCTGGACATCAACCAAAGCCTTGATTGGTGTCAATGATGACAACAGAAGGCCGCGGAAACAGAGATGTTTACGTTGATACAAATCTTGGCTTGTGCGCTTCGCCCTATCCCTCGGAATGTTGCTGGGAATGTCCCACGGATGGGTCACAGCTGAAGCTCTCCAGCAACATCCAATGCAAGACTTTGATCCCATAGGAACTGTTAATTCCGCTACACAATTCAGCCCATTCAGTAGTCGTTCACACCAATTCTTTCCATACTGAAGCTCTGTTCTGAGAGTTTCTGCCGTGACCAGCAGCATCTCGTCCACTTCCGGCCGCAGCCCCATCACCCTGGCAGCCGGCTTCCTGGGTGCGTTCATCATTGGCTCGCTCGCCGTGCAACTGGTGCGCAGCCAGACGGCCTCCGTACAGGCTGGCGCTACTGGCGTCGAGCCGGTGATCGCCGGTCCTGCCGCTCTCTGGGCTCCCTTGGCCGAAGCGGATGTCTCCTCCATGAGCGCGAATGTGAGTGCTCAACCGGCTGCTGCCAGCAAGCCCGCCGTGGAACCCGTGGTCGGCTCCGAGGCCACGCTCTGGGCCCCCTTCGGCGAGCGCTGATCGCACTAGCGCTAATCGCACATCCCAACAGCCGGCCATAAGGTGCCGGCATGGGGATTCAACGCCGTCAATTCCTCCAATCAACAGGCGGCATGGCCTTGGCCGCCCTAATACAAGCGCGGCCTGTTGATGCTGCCGAAGATGGGTTCTGCGTTCCCGACGATCCACTTCAGGCCCTGATGGCGGGGAACCGCCGTTTTGCAGAAGCGTGGCGCCTGGCGCTTCAGGAGAACAGGGCAACGCTGCGGACGACCGATCCTGACCCACGCTGCTTCAATTCCCCCAGAGCTTTGTCCACAAGCCAACGTCCCTGGGCGACTGTGCTCACCTGCTCTGATTCACGGGTGTCACCGAGCTGGGTGTTCGACACCACCCCTGGCGACCTGTTCGTGATCCGCAACGCCGGCAACAGCGCTTTTGACGAAGCGATTGCCTCGGTGGAGTACAGCGTCAGCGTTCTCAAAACCCCGTTGGTGATGGTGATGGGGCATAGCGGCTGCGGAGCTGTCACGGCGGCGATGGACGACAAGCCTTTGACCCCTTCGCTGGAACGGCTGATCCATCCCATCGAGGAGACCATTAGCGGCAGCAGCAATCTGGCAGAGGCCGTCAGACGCAATGCCCTTGCCACAGCATCCACGCTGATCCAACGCAGCTCGGCCTTGGCCGAAGCGAAAAGCAGCGGTGCCCTGAAACTGGTGGTGGGTTATTTCGAACTCACGACCGGTGTTGTGACCTTGATCAAATGACGGAAGAGCTAAGTCATCTGAACCAACAAGGCGAAGTTCACATGGTGGACGTGGGGGACCGTCCTGCCAGCAAGCGCGAAGCCCATGCCAGTGGAGCCATTCGTATGGCGCCCGCAACCCTGACCCTGATCCAGCGGGGAGAGACACCCAAAGGGGATCTTCTGGCGGTCGCCCGGGTGGCTGCCATCCAGGCCGCAAAACGCACTTGGGAATTGATTCCCCTGTGCCACCCCCTACCGCTCAGTGGCATGGATGTGTCGATCGACGCGGACGAATCCCTGCCTGGCCTCGTCGTCCACTGCCGTTGCCGGACAACGGGCCAAACCGGGGTGGAAATGGAAGCAATGACAGCCGTTTCCGTGGGGCTGCTGACCCTTTACGACATGCTCAAGGCGGTCGATCCAGCCATGACGATCGAGGCCATCCAGCTTCATTTCAAAGAAGGGGGGCGCAATGGTGTTTGGAAGCGCTGAGCCGTACGGACGCGAAGGTCTACCCCTGGAGGAGGCACGCCGACGGGTTCTGGCGGCAATCGAGCCGATCACGGCCAGCAGCACGGTGCCCCTCCAGGAGGCCCTCGGCCGCGTGAGCGCAGCAGCTGTGCTGGCCAGCACGGCCGTTCCGGGGTTTCCGGCCTCAATTATGGATGGCTACGCCTTGGGGCAAAGCCACCAGCCCAAGCTCGGAGAAACCTGGCAGCTGAAAGGGCGCTCCGCCGCAGGCCAACCCTTCAACGGGACCCTCGCCAACGGCGATGCGATTCGGATCCTCACCGGAGCTCCACTGCCGAACGGTGCCGGCTGGGTGCTGCCCCAGGAGCTCATCACAGTGGACGGCAACACCCTCCAGCTGGCGAAAGAAGCGTCGGATCGTCCCTGGATTCGCCCGAAGGACGAGGAATGCCGGCCGGGGGACCTGCTGCTGGCCGCTGGACAGCGATTGGGGTCCGCCGATCTCGCACGCCTCGCCGGCTGCGGCATCGCCGAATTGGCCGTTGTGCCGCAACCCCGCATCGGGCTGCTGATCAGCGGGGACGAACTGGTGCCACCCGGGACAGCGCGGCACCCCGGTGCCATCTGGGAGAGCAACGGCACGCTTCTGGAGACGATGCTCCAGGCCCTCGGGCAGTCGGTGACCCAGCGACGGGTGGTGGCCGATCAACCCAACGCCCTGCGGCAGGCCCTGCTTGATCTGGCCAACGACTGCGACGTGGTGGTGAGTACCGGAGGCGTCTCGGCCGGCGATACCGACTGGATCCGACCGCTGGTGGCGGAGCTGGGTGCCGTGGACTTCTGGAAACTGTTCCTTCGCCCGGGTCGCCCCTTCGCCTTTGGAAGCATCGGTGAAGGCGTGCCGTTTTTCGGACTACCGGGCAATCCCGTGGCGGCGGCGGTCACCGCCCTGCAACTGCTCTGGCCCGCCCTGCAGGCCCTGGAGGGGCAGATCGAACCGGAGCTGTTCCCCCGGGTGATGGTGGAACTCGCCGACCCTTTAAGCCGCCGACCGGGACGGCCGGAACTGGCCCGAGCCCGCCTCGATACCAACGCCGCAGGAGCCCTGCTGGCACGGGTGGATGGCTCGCAGGCCTCCTCCCGAATCGGCTCCCTGCAACGGACCGATCTTCTGTTGGAACTACCGGCGGAGGCCGGCTCCTTGCAAAGCGGTACGCGCCTCTGGGCCCAGGTGATCCGTCAGCGAATCTTCTGAACCGTCGCTGGGCGAAAGCATCGGCGCTCCCAGGCCAAGAGCTGGCCCGATGCATCGAAATGGATGCTGACCTGCTGAAACAACTCAGCGCCGAGACGTCCAGCGATCTCCAAGCTGAAAGGCTCCGCTGAAATTTCACTGGGCACCGAGAACACCAAGCCATCGGGCATCACGGCTGAGCAGTCATTGTGGAGAAATTGGTGCGCATCAAACACCACGGGAGCAGCGTCCTCGGCCTCGGCGTTCACCCCCAGCTGAGGTCGCAGCGTCTGCCGCTCACCGCTCCATCCCTTCACCAAATCCAGCAGAGCCTCGGGTGTCCCGCATGCGGGACGCTCGGGTTCGGGATCGGGGCTCAGACGACAACGAAAGCCCACCGCCCCAACGCGCTGCAAGCGCCAACGGCCGTTCCGCGGTTCCCAGAGCAGCACCAGCATCGAGCGGGAGCGACCGCAAAACAGGTTGATCTCGTGGCCGAAGCGCGGACGATCGGCATCCAACCCCAGGCTGGACTGGCCCCCCGCCCCGGGAAACTGCCAACAACCGCCACCGGCGTTGTATTTGGCTCGGCTGATGGGATAGGTGGCATGGCCACCGGGAGCAAACGCCAGCCCCGACCCATCCCAGACCCCGTGGTCATCATCGGAAAAGGAAATCGCGTATGTGGTGGGGTCAATCCGGCGGGATGGATGCTGTAGGTCCAGCCGATCGGCGCCGTCGCGTTCAAACCAGTGGCCACAGCCCTGCCAGTGGCCGGCGAAATTGCGACGGTTGAGGGTCCATTGATCAGTCATCTCCGTGACGGCATGGAACGGTCGATCTCCTTAGGGTCGCTGCAACAGCCATCCCCCGCCATGGACCTCACGATCGTTGGCTGCGGGTATGTGGGGCTTGCCCTGGCGGAGCGGCTGCAACTGAGACGGCCACAGCTAAGGCTGACGCTGACCACCACCAGCAGCGAACGGCTGGAGCACCTCAGCTCCTTGGCGGATCGGGTGAGGGTGTGCGATGCCACCAACCCTGCCCAATTGCTGGACGCACTGCAGCAGAGCAGCAGCGCCGTGTTCTGCCTCGGTCCCAAGGGAGATCGCCAGGTGGATGCCGACGGCTACCGCCACACCTTCGTCGACAGCTTCCGCTGCCTGAAGTCGCTGTTGCCACAACTGCCGAATCTTCGACAGATTCTCTACACGAGCAGTTGCTCGGTGTACGGGGATGCCCAGGGTGACTGGGTGGATGAGCAAACGCCGCCCGACCCGGGCCGCGGCCATAGCGATGTTCTGCTGGAAAGCGAGCAACTGCTCAACAGCATCAGCGACCGGCGCGTTTGCATCCTGCGCCTCGGAGCGCTGTACGGCCCCGGCCGCGATCTGGATCGACGTTTGCGCGGACTCGCCGGCCTGGAACGCCCCGGCAGCGGAGGCTCTTACAGCAACTGGCTGCATGTGGCGGATGCCGCCGGTGCCCTGGAAGCAGCAATGGATGGTGAATGGGCCAGCGTGGTGAATGTGGTCAACGACGAACCGATCCTGCTGCGGGATCTCGTGGAGCGAAGCCTGCGACGCCAAGGGCTGGCACCGGTGCACTGGCTTGGACAAGACGATCCGAGTTCAGCGGGCCGACGGATCCGCAACACCCGGCTCAAACAGCTGGGCTACCAACTGCAGCACCCAAGCGTTGATCAGAGCGGCGTATTTGCCGCCAGCCAGGTTCCCTGACCGCTGCACCACTCCCGCTTCCAGAACGGGGCCTGATGCTTGAGTTGCTCCAATAACGCGGCAGAGCAGCGCTGCGCCGCGCCGCGCCGATCCGCCTGGACCGCCACCAGCACAATCGGGTCCCCAGGGGCGAGCCTCCCCACCCGATGCAGCACCAAAATCGGTCCCACCCGGTGCTCCTGCTGCAAACGCTGTGCCATGGCCGTGATCTGACGTTCGCAAAGGCCGGGGAAGTGCTCCAGCTCAAGCGCCTGCAGAGGCCGGCCATCCATGGTGGTGGGACGCACCCGACCAATGAAGATCGCCGCGGCCGCGGCATCCCCACTCCAGTTCGCAAGCTGCTGCCAAGGATCAAAGGGATCCGGGCACACCTCCACACAACAACTGGTCATGCTTCAACCCCCCGTGAACGGTGGAAGAAAGGCCAGCTCATCACCGGCCTGCAACCGCTGATTCGCACCGACCAACTCCTGATTGACCGCAATGCTGATGCCCTCGAGCGGGCCAAGATCCAACTGGTTCCAGACCTCACGGGCCGTTGATACCCCTGGCGTGAAGGGGAGGGAACGCTCCGCCCAACCGGCACGTTCTCGGAGGGAGGCGAACAACAGCACCTTCAGCACCGCGTCCATGGCAGCTGGAGCGGTTCTAGCGTCCGAAGGCTCCGCCGCTGTGCCATGGGCCTGTCCATCGCCCTGCTCACCATCTCCGACACACGCACCCTGGCGGACGACAGCAGCGGAGATCAGCTGCTGCGCAGCCTTGAAGCCGCCGACCATCGGCTTCACGAGCGAAGACTCTGCCCCGATGATCGCTATCAAATCCGCAGTGAACTGAGCCGCTGGATCGCCGATCCCGCGGTTGATGTGGTGATCACCAGTGGGGGTACCGGTCTGACCGGCCGCGATGGCACCCCCGAAGCCGTGGCACCTCTGCTGGACAAAACAATCGAAGGATTCGGGGAACTGTTTCGCGTGCTCTCCTTCGAGAGCATCGGCACCAGCACCCTGCAAAGCCGCTGCCTTGCCGGCGTGGCCAACGGCACCTTTGTGTTTGTGCTGCCGGGTTCTCTGGATGCGGTGACCACGGCTTGGGACCGGCTCATCCGTGCTCAGCTCGATACCAACACCCGGCCGTGCAACCTGGCCCAGCTCCGGGCTCGCTTGAAGGAATAGAGCGTGGATTGTCAGAACGGAATCGGCATCGTGACCGCTGCCGGTGTGGGCATGCAGGCCTCAACCTGCTGATCAATCACCTCACCAACCACAACGATCGAGGGTGACTTGAAGGCTTGCGCTCGGCATTGATCGGCAACGTCAACCAAGGTTGCTTTGAGGCAACGCTGCCCCGCCACCGTGCCCTGCTGGATCACCGCCACGGGAGTTGTCGAAGCCAAACCACCCGCCATCAGTTCCTCCGCGATCCGGGGCAGATTGTGCAATCCCATGTAAATCACCAAGCCGTCACTGGCAGCGGCCAAGGCACGCCAATCCACAGAGGGACGGCGCTTGTCGATTTCCTCATGACCGGTGACGAAGGTCACCGATGACCCCGCCCGCCTGTGCGTGACGGGAATTCCGGCATAAGCAGGGGCAGCGATGCCGGCTGTCACGCCCGGGACCACCTGAACAGAGATGTTCCTTTCCGCCAAGTAAGCCGCTTCTTCACCTCCACGACCAAACAGAAAGGGATCACCCCCCTTCAACCGCACCACCGTGCTGTGTTTCTGGGCCATTTCCACGAGCACGGCGTTGGTGCTCGGTTGCGGCACTGAATGATGCCCACGACGCTTGCCGACAAAACGGCGTTCGCAGGCATCAGGGACAAGATCCAGCACTTCCTCGGGCACCAGCGAGTCGTACACCAGGGCATCGCACTCGCGAAGCAGCCGATGCGCCTTCAGCGTGAGCAACTCGGGATCGCCAGGACCGGCTCCCACCAGATAAACGGTTCCGGATTGTTCAGCGGTGCTCACGGCAGAGAAACAAGCAGATCGATCAAGGCCTGACGGGTGGGGGGATGCTCCAGCAGAGGAAGCAATCCACCAGCTTCGCTTAGCGCCTCCGTCATGCGATTCGGAGCTAGAGCCAACGGGAGTGGCCGGGCGCGGGGATGGCGCTGCTGGAACTCCGGCCAGGCATCGAAGGAAACCAACGGCAACGCCAATTGAGACGACAGCATCGTGAGAAACCGATCCGCCACACCTGGACGGAGGGGATGGTGCACCAGCACGGCATCACGCCGTTCCGGCAGGGGAAGCGCTGAAAGCACAGCATCCCACCAGGAGGTCCATGCACCGAGAAAGGGCAGCAAGCTCACATTGGCCCCAGTTGAACGAAGCCTGTCCCGAATTGCCGGCACATCGGTTCGAGCGTGAGCTCCAGGCAGCAACAACAAAGGAACGATCCAAGCGGGTTGGAGAGGAGCCGAAACGGCCTGTTCAGCTGTCAGCACCTCGAGCTGTACCGGCGCCGATCGCCGCTGAGCCAGAAGAGGCGGCAGGGATGCCAAACAGTCGGGAACAGCACCGCCATTTCGGCCGTGCACCACGAGATGCAGACCACGCCTTCTCGCGTCGGAAGCGTCATTCCGTAGCAATGGCCACGGATCGATGACCGTGCCGGCTGATGTCATCGGGTTGTTCTGAACGTTGAGGAAGTCATGGCGCCCCGCCGTAATTTTGATCGTGCTCCATTGGACAGTCGCTCCTACCGCGAGCCTCTGGACGGACGAATCGAGCGATACGACGCCCGGAACGACCGCTACCGCAGGGGATACGACCCCAGGGACGCCCGCTACGACAGAAGACTTGATCGCGCGGCTGGGCCGTCCGAATTGGACCAAGACTTCGCTGCGATGAAGCGCGTTTGGCAAATGCTCCGGGCCGGAGCGGTGCGGATGGTTGGCGAAATTGGACGCCAATACTGAGGCTTAATCAGGTTGCCTTTTACGGCCTCACGGGAACCACCAGATGTAGCCGAAATTACAAATTGGCCAAATCAGAGCCCTGCAATCGATCAACTCCAAAAGTGTTCTCTTTGTTACGGACCAGGGTTCCCATCACGGTGATTATTCAATCAACCCAACGCACCCTTCGTTTTGAAGCGTTGCCGGTCTTCGGGCCATCTCGATTGATTCGCACCTCGTCTTTGAGCAATCAATCCGCCCACTTTTCAATCGACTTATGACTACTAGCTCTCCCTCCAGGCCTTACCTGGATGGCAAGAAGCTCAACAAGATCGAGCAGAACAAGGCGGCCAAGGATGGCCTGTTGGTCGGTAGCGAGATCGAGAAATTCGCCGAACTCGGCTGGGAGCAGGTGGATGAGACCGACCTTCAACTGCGTTTGAAGTGGTACGGCATGTTCTGGCGTCCGAAAACGCCAGGCAAGTTCATGCTCCGCCTGCGTGTGCCCAATGGAGTACTAACCGCAGATCAACTTCGTGTGGTTGGTTCGATCGTCGAGCGCTACGGCGAAAACGGCAGTTGCGACATCACCACTCGGCAGAACCTTCAGTTGCGTGGTGTGCTGCTGGGCGACCTGCCAGAGATTCTTAAACGACTAACGGAAGCAGGTCTCAGCACGATTCAATCCGGCTTCGACAATCCCCGCAACGTCACTGGCAACCCAATCGCCGGCATCGATCCCAACGAGATCGTCGACACGCGGCCCTACACAACCGAGCTGCAGAACTTCCTCACCAACAACTGCCAAGGGAACCCGGAGTATTCCAACTTGCCCCGCAAGTGGAACACAGCCGTTGCAGGGGCGAAGGACAACTTCCTGCTCCACAACGACATCGTCTTTCACCCCGTGGAACGGGATGGGGTGATGGGTTTTGGTGTGTGGATCGGCGGTGTTCTGTCATCGCAGATGAATGCCTATGCCATTCCTCTGAATGCCTGGGTGAAGCCTGACGAAATCTGCAAGATGACCGACGCCGTGATCAGGCTCTGGCGCGACAACGGCGAACGGGACAAGCGCCCCAAAGGCCGCTTCCGCCTCTATCTGGATCAGGTGGGCCACGACGTGTTCCGCAGCCAAGTGGAAGAACTCTTCGGTCCGCTGACATCGGATCCTGGCTCCGTGTTCAACACCACGCCCCGCTCCCACTACGGATTCCATCCCCAGAAACAGGAGGGCCTGTCCTACGCCGGTCTGCACGTTCCAGTCGGCCGCCTGACCGCCCAGGATCTTCAGGATTTGGCCACCGCCAGCCTCAATTACGGCAGCGGCGAAGTGCGTCTCACGGAAGATCAGAACGTCATTCTGGTGGGACTGGCCAACGACAAACGGGAAGCCTTGAAGGCCGATGCCCTAGTGCAGCGCTTCCCTCTGGAACCTGGTCACATCTCGGCTGGAACGGTGTCCTGCACCGGCAACACCTACTGCGGCTTTGCCCTAACCAACACCAAAGACCAAGCCCTTGAAGCAGCCAAGGAACTGGATCAGGAGCTCAACCTTCCCGACGAGCTGAAGATCCACTGGACCGGCTGCCCCAACACCTGCGGCCAGGCCTACATGGGTGCCATCGGCCTCACCGGCACGAAGGCAAAAAACAGTGAAGGCGTGATGGGCGAGGGCTACACGATGACCATCGGCGGTTCCCAAGGCGCCAACCCAAGCATCGGCGAAATCCACCGCAAGGCCATCCCCGCCGATGAGATCAAGGCAGCTCTGAAAGAGGTGTTGATCGACAAGTTTGGGGCCACCCCGAAGGCCTGATCGCTGCTGTCGCCGTGACGCTTCCTTTTGAAGTCACGGCTCCAACGCAACGACCACACCCCCTCACCGTCATGGCCAACCGCAACGACGTGTTCTCTCGTTTCGTCAACTGGCTTAGCGCCAGTGGTCGCGACGGAGCCGCCATCAACCGTCAGGGCGGCAGCCCTGATCTGTTCTCCCGCCTGATGAACCGCATCAGCGGCTGACATCAAACCTTCGTCCAACTCTCAATCTCAACCGATGGACTACGTCCTACCTAATGAGCTTGTCGACGGCATGATTGCCGCCGGCGGCAAAAAATCAACGGTCAGCGTGAAGAACCTGCTGATCCGCGGCTTTTACTCCGGAGCCATCCTTGGCCTGGCAGTGATCCTGGCCCTGACCGTGGGCATCACCGTGAAAGCGCCCTTCGTCGGCTCGCTGCTGTTCCCCTTCGGCTTCGCCAGCATCGTGCTGTTCGGCATGGAGCTGGTCACCGGTAACTTTGCGCTGCTGCCGATGGCCACCTGGGCTGGCAAAAGCACCTGGGGCGCCACCTTCCGCAATTGGGTCTGGGTCTGGATCGGCAACTGGATCGGCACCGCAGTTGTGGCCGTGATCATGGCGATCAGCCTCACCAGCGGCACCATGGATGGCGCTGCTGACAATGTCGGCCCGCCGATCTGGGATGCCGTGGCCCAGAAGATCATGGCTCTCAATCAAATCAACGTTGAGAAGAAGTACGAGGCCCTGGGAAGCATGGGCTTTTTCCTCGCCTTCCTGCGCGGAGTGGTGGCCAACTGGCTGGTCTGCCTTGGCGTAACCATGGCTCTGGTGAGCAAGAGCGTTCCTGGCAAAATCCTGGCCTGCTGGCTTCCGATCACGGCCTTCCAATCGATGGGCATGGAGCACATCGTGGTGAACCAGTTCCTTCACACCGCCGGTCCGATCCTTGGTTCAGGTGTCCCCTTCACCAAGGTGATCTTCTGGAACTTCCTGCCGGTCACCCTGGGCAACATCGTGGGCGGCATGGTGTTCATCGGCATGCTCTTCTACAGCACCCACCGCACTCAGATGGAGAACGTGCTGCCGACCGAGCACGATGAAAAGCTGGAGCGTGAGCTCGCTGCTGAACTGGGTGCCCGCTGATCCATCCATGAACGACGAAGCCGTTCTCTGGGAACGGCTCGCCCGATCACGACGCGCTCCTTTGGAGCCCGCTTGGCTGGGGGAGGTCTACTCCCCCAGCCTTTCTATTGATCTGCGGCGAGCCCTCTGCGAAAAACTGGGGATGCAGGCCGAGCGGGGCTGGCCCGTCATCCAAGAACTCCTCGCCAACCATGGGGTTCAAACCGATTTAGTGATGGCAGCAGGGCTGTGCCACCAGAGCGAAGCCCGTGATTGGTTGTTAGTTCAACTCGAGCAAACCTCGGACAACGAGGACGCCAACCTGATGGTGGTTCAGGCTCTGGCCTGCTGGGGAGCCGAGGTTCCAGAGTCAGTTGTAGTGAATTGCCTGCATCACCCAGGCCAACTGCACCGCCTCGCCGGTCTGCAACTGCTCAGCTTCCGGTCCCACTGCCTCGACGACGGCGAACTGCTGCAGTTCTGCCAAGAAGTCTTGAATGATTTTCGCGATCCAGTCGTTGTGGCCGCTATTCGGGTTCTGCAACGCCGCGATGGCGGGTTGATCAGCGAAAAGCTGGCAGAACTGTGTCGCAACGGTTCCCTCCCTGTTGCAGAGGCAGCATTCCGCGCGCTGGGTTGCATCGCCACACCTGCCAGTCAGCGCTGTCTGCTGGAACTGAGCGAAGAACTGAATGACGACACTCGAAGGAAGATGGCAAGCACCCAGCTCAGCCAACAGTTTCGCCAATAAAAAAGCCCCGCTTTTGCGGGGCCTTGATGTCTTTAATCAAGACAACTGGTTGTTCACCACTTTTTGTAAGGCAGAAACTTGCCGCACATGGTGATTTTGACCCGATCACCTTTGGGATCTTCCACTTTGTCGACATCGAGGGTGAAATCGATCGCGCTCATGATGCCATCACCAAAATGCTCCTGGATGACATCCTTCAGAGGCATTCCATAGACCTGCATGATCTCGTAGAAGCGATAGATCAAGGGATCGGTGGGGATCACAGGATCAAGACTTCCCTTGGTGGGGAACTCCTGCAAAGCCGCGGTGATGGCCGGATCAAGGGAAAGAAGCGCAGCCAGCTTGTCAGCCTCTTCCTTCGAGGCCGTGGCTTGACCGTAGAACAATGAAGCAATCCAGACCTCATCAAGGCCCATGGCCGCTTCCAGATCGGCAAAGCTCATTCCCTTGGCTTTCTTGGCAGCCATCAAGCTGGCTGTGACGGTCTCCTGAGAAGGAGCTGACAACGACGGGGTCGAAGGAACAGCTGAAACAGTCATGATTAAACGAAAAGTTGTTATTGCCGCCTCAAAAACAGCGTTCCAAACCGGAACGTCTCAGCAGCTCAGAAACTGTTGCGCAAACACTGACTTAACAATGAAGCATCAACTACAAAACAACAGCCTGTTTTGAAGCAATCGGCACAGCCAACAGGCTCATGGTGCGAGTGAAATTGAATTCAAAGAAGAATTTCGATGAGCCAATTTTTCCAATCCATGGCAAGCCTGCTTCAGGGGCAATTCCTTCCACCGACCACAGCACCCCAACTGATGCTGGAACGGCTCTATTACGCCGATGGCCGCCACCACCCGGAGCATCCACGTCATGGCAGCTTCGAGGGGCTATCCCGTCTAGGCGGGCCCTGAGCTTTCGTAGCAATTGCTACCCCTGCCGGGTCAGTCGCTCCTGAAGACTGACCAAATCTTTAGGCCGGAACTTTGAGATGAGCGGAGTTCTCTCCGGCCGCGACCGCTTCAAACAGCACCTGCGCAAGGTGGGAAGCGGTGAACACACCAGCAAGGGCATGAGTCGCGAGGAAGCGGCTGATGCCATGGAGCTGATGTTGCAGGGCGCAGCGACGCCCGCACAAATCGGAGCCTTTCTGATTGCCCATCGCATCCGACGGCCCGAACCCCAAGAACTCACGGGGATGCTCGACACCTACCGAACCCATGGGCCGGTGCTGCAGTCGATGGCCGGCAGTCGAGCACCGCTGTGTTTCGGGATGCCCTACGACGGACGCACGCGGACAGCTCCGATTTACCCGCTCACCACATTGGTGCTTCTGGCCTGTGACCAGCCGGTGGTTCTGCAGGGCGGTGACCGGATGCCGATCAAATACGGCGTCACCGCTGTTGATCTGTTCCGCCTTCTCAATCTCGACCTCTCAGGCCTGCCGATCAGCGCCGTTGCAGACGGGTTCCAGCAAAACGGCTTCGCCCTGATCCATCAACCGGATCACTTCCCCATCGCGGAAACACTGATCGGTTACCGCGAAGAACTGGGCAAGCGTCCCCCGGTCGCCAGCCTGGAATTGCTCTGGACTCCCCATCAAGGCGACCACCTTCTCGTCAGTGGCTTTGTGCACCCGCCAACCGAGGCCCGCGCCTGGGAAGCCCTCAAGCAAGGCGGCGAGACCGATGTCCTCACCGTGAAGGGTTTGGAAGGAGGAACCGACCTGCCCATCGGCCGTGCCTGCATCACGGCACGGGTGCGGAACGGTGAAGCAGAGCGGTTGATTCTGCATCCCCGCGACCATGGTTGCCATGACGCCGACGTGGAATGGGCTGACGAAAGCACCTGGGCCGAGCAGGCGCGGGACGCCCTGCAGAACAAAGGCCCTCTCTGCGATGCCCTGCGCTGGAATGCCGGCGCCTATTTATGGTTCTCCGGCTGCAGTGAATCCCTGGAACTGGGCATTCAACGGGCGGAATCCGTCATGCAGACGGGGCAGGCCCAAGCCAGGCTGGATCAACTGTGCGCTTGGCGAAGCAGCTTGACCATCCGATAGCGCTCAAACGGCACGCCTCCGATCAGGATTGTTTCCGGCGACTCCACCACCCAGCCACGACGCTGCAGCAACGATCGGCTGAGCTGGCTGGCCTCCGTCCGCAATTGCAGGACGCCGGACGCCAACGCATCAGCCTCAATCTGGTTCAGAAGGGCACTGCCATGGCCGCGCCGCGATGCCCGACCGCGGCAGTAGAGCAGCGACAGACGGTCTTCGGGATGACGGATCGCAAAAGCTGAACCGTCCGTGGTCAGCCAACCCGAGCCATCCCGGAACGTCGCATCCAGCACACCGGGCAACCAGGCCAGGGCTGCCCAGGCTCTGACTTGTTCCTCTGAATAGAGAAGAGGGGCCTGCGATTCGATCGCGTCGGCATAGATCTCCCGCAGAAGCGATTGATCCTCCGGAGCAATCGGACGCAAAGCCATGGCAACCGCCTGTGGGAATGTGAGTCTCTCCTGTGTGGCGACAAGCTTGCAGCGTCCCCGGATTCCCACACTGCTCAGCGCATTTCTCACGCTGCTCAACGACCGGCTCAGCGAAAGCATTGTTTTTCCGCTGTTGCCATTTCTCCTGGCCCAGTTCGCCCCAGACGGACGAACCCTGGGCCTGCTGGCGGGGAGCTATGCACTCGCTCAATTCCTGGTGACCCCGTTGATCGGAGCGCTGAGTGATCGTTACGGGCGCCGACCCGTGATCAGCATCTGCGTCGCAGGCTCAGTTCTTGGACTCGGGCTGTTTGCAGTAACCGTTTCCCTGCCTTGGCCCAGCCAAAGCCTTCTGCCCTTGCTGATGCTGTTCGCAGCGCGGATCATTGACGGCATCAGCGGCGGTACGGCTGCAACGGCTAGCGCAGTGCTTGCCGACATCACGCCTCCTGACAAACGAGCCCGTGCCTTCGGATTAATCGGCGTGGCCTTTGGCTTGGGTTTCATCCTTGGCCCCTTCGTTGGCGGACAACTGGCCCGGGTGGCGGTGTCACTTCCCGTTTGGGTCGCCACAGGATTCGCTGCACTCAACCTCTTGGTGGTGCTCAATCTGCTGCCGGAGACCCATCCCCAAGACTCCCGCAAAAGCCTTCCCAGAAAACGCGACCTGAATCCGTTTGCACGGCTGAGCCAAGTGCTGATGAACCCCAGCGTGGGTCGACTCTGCGCTGCATTTTTCCTCTTCTTCCTGGCCTTCAACGGATTCACAGCCATCCTGGTGCTCTATTTCAAGCAGCGCTTCGGCTGGGGCCCTGAGCTGGCCACCACCGCATTCCTTGTGGTGGGAGTGGTCGCCACCGTGGTCCAGGGAGGGCTGATCGGTCCCCTGGTCAAGCGGTTCGGTGAATGGCGTCTGACCTTGCTCGGCCTGGGTCTGGTGATCATTGGATGCCTGCTGATCCCCAGCGTCGGCTCATCAGACCGAGCCGGCGCGATTTTTACCGCCGTCGGAATCCTTGCTCTGGGCACAGGCCTGGTCACACCAAGCCTGCGCAGCCTGGTGTCCAGACGCCTAGGCAGGGAGGGGCAAGGCAGCGCCTTGGGCAGCCTTCAGGCCCTGCAAAGTTTGGGAAGCTTTCTCGGACCCCCTTTGGCAGGGTTGAGCTACGACCTGCTCGGTCCTGTGAGTCCCTTTGCAGCAGCGGCAACCGTTCTGGTGCTTGTGATCGGCCTGGTCGCCGGAAGCCCTCTTCCAGACATCTCCGATACACGAACAAGCGAATCCTGATTGCTACGTTTTGGCTAACAACACGAACGCCGAGCCGTTCAGCCCATGTGCGCAGCAGCCCTAGCCCCGGAGCACTACATCAACCGGGAGCTGAGCTGGATCGCCTTCAACGAGAGGGTGTTAGCCCAGGCCCTTGATCCGCGCACACCCTTGCTGGATCAAGCGAAGTTCAGCGCCATTTTCAGCAACAACCTCGACGAATTCTTCATGGTTCGCGTGGCTTCCCTGAAGTCACAGGTGGAGGCCGGCGTCAGCAAACCGAGTGAGGATGGCAAGTCACCCCTGGAGCAGCTGCTTGCGATCCGAGAGCAACTCATTCCCCTGCTGAAGCAGCAACAGGTGCACTACCGCCAACACCTGAAGCCAAAGCTGCTGGAACACAACGTTGAACTGCTCGATTACAAACAACTCAACGAAGACCAGCGCACCTGGGTTGACAACACATTCCAGACGTCGGTGTTTCCGGTGCTGACGCCCCTGGCTGTGGACCCAGCTCATCCATTCCCCTTTGTCAGCAATCTGAGCCTGAACGTCGCCGCCGTGGTTGTTGACCCGGAAACAGGGCAACGTCAATTTGCACGCGTCAAAGTTCCGCAGAAGAATCTTGCTCGTTTCATCGCCATCCCCTCAGAACTGAGCGGAACTGAGGACAAACCAGTTCACACCGCCATTGCTCTCGAGCAGGTGATCGCCTTCAACCTTGAGGTGCTGTTTCCCGGCATGACGATCGAAGGTCACTACTTCTTCCGCGTGACGCGGGATGCGGATCTGGAACTGAGGGATCTGGAAGCCGATGACCTGATGCTGGCCCTGGAACAAGGGCTGCGGAAACGACGGATGGGCGGTGAGGTGGTGCGCCTCGAAGTTCCCAACGAGATGCCAAGAGACGTTGTGGAGATGCTGATGACCGGGTTGAGCGTGGAAGAGGAAGACCTTTACGTAATCGATGGACCCCTGGGCCTGGACGACCTCTTCGGGCTGACCGGGCTATCACTGCCGAAACTCAAAAGTCGTACCCAGGGAGGCCAAACACCGGCTGTGCTTGCACGCAGTCAGCAGCACCTGGTTGAAGAGGGCGCGATCAAAGCGGATGAATTCGAATCGATCTTCTCGGTGATTCGGCGTCAGGACATCCTTCTGCACCATCCCTACGAGCTCTTCTCCACAACCGTCGAAGAGTTCATCAATCAGGCAGCGGACGATCCCCAGGTGATGGGCATCAAGATGACGCTCTACCGCACCTCCAAAGACTCTCCGATCATCGCTGCCCTGATCCGCGCTGCTGAAAACGGCAAGCAGGTGATGGCACTGGTGGAATTGAAAGCACGATTTGACGAAGACAACAACATTCAATGGGCCCGGCACCTGGAGCAGTCAGGGGTTCACGTTGTCTACGGCGTGCTTGGGCTGAAAACGCACACCAAGATCGTTCTGGTGGTTCGTAAGGAGAAAGAAAAGCTACAGAGTTATGTGCACATCGGCACTGGCAACTACAACTCCAAGACCTCAAAGCTTTACACCGATCTAGGCCTGCTCACAGCCAACCAAGAGCTGGGACAAGACCTGGTTGAACTGTTCAATTACCTCACCGGTTTTTCGAAGCAGCAAAGCTTCCGTCGCTTGCTCGTGGCCCCCGTCACGTTGCGAAAAGGTATGGAGCTGTTGATACGCCGAGAGATTGAGCATGCCCAACAAGGCAGACAGGCCGTGATCCGCGCCAAAATGAATTCCCTGGTCGATCCCAGCATCATTTCGCTTCTTTATGAAGCGTCTCAAGCCGGAGTCAAGATCGAATTGATCATTCGCGGCATGTGCAGCCTGTATCCAAACCGCCAGGGGTTGAGCGAAAACATTCGGGTGATCAGCATCATCGGCCAATTCCTGGAACATTCGAGGATCTTTTGGTTTGCCAACGGTGGCTCTCCAGAGGTTTATATCGGCAGTGCCGACTGGATGAGCCGCAACCTGGACCGCCGTATTGAAGCGGTCACACCAATCAAAGATCCAGAACATCGCCAGAAACTGGAACGCCTGCTGCAGCTTTACCTGAATGACAACCAAGGCGCCTGGGACATGCAGAGCGACGGCACTTTTACACAGCGCAAACCAACGAATGAGGCCCCAGAACGCAATTCCCAGATTCAATTGGTCAAGGAATGGAGCAAGGGCATCCAATCCTTGTAATTCTTTGGTTTTTTCAAGAGCGCTGCGTCTGTGATGTCCGATACAACATCACTTCAAAAACAAACTTGAAGCAGCCACGATCACGCCCGCAACAGTTGCTTCGAGAACGAAAAGATTTAGATCCGGAAATTCTTCCGATTCGAAACAGTCATCGCTGTTGCTCGGTGCTAAGTTCAGCCCAAATTCATTCAGGAGACCAGGGTGATGGGGATCCCTCTGGAATCTTCCGGCACGACACATCAGTCGTCCCGGAAGGAACCTGCGTTGCCGTCCACTGGACGTCGACCATCTTCGCGACAAGGAGGGCGGCTCGCCACCGACTCCATCGGTTTTTACTTGAGCAGCATCGGACGTATTCCGTTGCTGACGGCAGCCGAAGAAATCGAACTTGCACATCATGTGCAAGCAATGAAACAACTTCAGGAGTTGCCTGAGGAGGAGCTGACCTCTCGGCATCGGCACAAGATCCGCATGGGCAAACGGGCCCGCGATCGGATGATGGCAGCCAACCTCCGCCTCGTGGTGAGTGTGGCCAAGAAATACCAGAACCAAGGTCTTGAACTTCTCGACCTGGTTCAGGAAGGTGCCATTGGCTTGGAGCGAGCGGTCGACAAGTTCGACCCCGCCATGGGCTACAAATTTTCCACCTATGCCTACTGGTGGATTCGCCAGGGCATGACGCGGGCCATCGACAACAGCGCCCGAACCATTCGCCTGCCGATCCACATCAGCGAAAAACTCTCGAAGATGCGTCGCATCTCCCGAGAACTATCCCACCGCTTCGGTCGTCAACCAAATCGGCTTGAGTTGGCGAGTGCCATGGGCATCGAACCCAGGGAACTGGAAGATCTGATGTCCCAGAGCGCACCCTGTGCATCCCTGGATGCCCATGCCCGTGGCGAGGAAGATCGCAGCACCCTTGGCGAACTGATCCCGGATCCCAATGGTGAAGAGCCGATGGAAGGGATGGATCGCAGTATCCAGAAAGAACATCTCGGTGGCTGGCTGTCTCAACTGAACGAGCGCGAGCAAAAGATTCTGAAGTTGCGGTTCGGTCTTGGCGGTGAAGAGCCTCTGACCCTTGCGGAGATCGGTCGTCAGATCAATGTGTCTCGCGAGCGCGTCCGACAGCTGGAAGCCAAGGCGATTCTCAAGCTGCGGGCCATGACAAACCACCAACAAGCCGCATAAGCAACTTGCTTTCCATCACCGGACCCATCGCCATCCTCTGCTGGATGGCGATGGTGACAGCGGGAGCCGTGTTGTGTCGTCGCCTTCGTCCGAACCAACGGGAACTCAGTCGAAAAATTGTGCACATCGGAACCGGAGCCGTGGTTCCGATGGCCTGGGTCTTTCAGATTCCTTTCGTTGTCGCCATCCCAGTTGCGATGGTGATCACTCTTGCTACGGCGATCAACCACCAATGGCGCTTCATCCCCGCCGTTGAGGATATCAATCGCAACAGCTACGGCACAATCGCCTACGGAATAGCGATCACAACGCTGCTTCTGCTGTTCTGGCCAACCCGAGCCGATGCCGTTTCCGCAGGGGTTCTCGTGATGGCACTGGGAGATGGGTTAGCAGGGTTGATCGGCAGGGGCGTCGACTCACCGAAATGGGAGCTCTTCGGTCAGACCAAGTCAACCGTTGGCACCATGACCATGGCAGGTGTCACGGGCCTGGTGCTGATCGGACTGGCCCGATGGTCGGGAGCTGACCTGCCCCTGCCAGCAGCCTTCAGCATGGTGGCCATCGCAACCGGCCTGGAACAGCTCAGCTGGCGCGGACTCGACAACCTCAGCGTTCCCCTCAGCGTTGGCGTTCTGTGGAGTCGACTGGTGGTCTGATCTCAAGCAGTGACCGTCTGTTTGCGACTGGTAACGGCCGCGGCCAGATCATCCAGCAGCGCTTCGGTGGTCTCGAGGCTGATGCAGGCATCCGTGACGCTCTGGCCGTAGGTCAGCTGCGACAAGTCGGCGCTGAGCTTCTGATTGCCTTCCACCAGATGGCTCTCAATCATGACGCCCATCACGTGATTGAACCCACCCCGCAACTGCTCGGCAACGCTGGCCAGCACCTCCGCCTGCCGCCGGAAATCTTTGTTGCTGTTGGCATGGCTGCAATCCACCATCAGACGATCCTGCAGACCGGCCTGGCTCAACTCGGCCGCAGCCTCCTGCACAGCCTCAAGGTGGTAGTTGCTGCCTCGGCTGCCTCCGCGCAGCACGAGATGTCCATAGGGGTTGCCCGTGGTGCTGACGATCGAGGCATGACCCTCACGATTGATGCCGAGAAAATGATGCGGCTTCGAGGCAGCCTGCATGGCATTGATCGCGATGATGGCGCTGCCGTTCGTGCTGTTTTTGTAGCCGATCGGCATCGACAGACCTGACGCCATTTCACGGTGGGTCTGACTCTCCGTCGTCCTTGCACCGATCGCGGTCCAGCTGATCAGATCAGCGATGTACTGCGGAACCACTGGATCGAGCAGTTCCGTTGCAGCAGGCATTCCCTCACGGGCGAGATCCAGCAGCAATCCCCTGGCCCGACGCAGACCCGTGTTGATGTCATAGGAGTCATCGAGATGGGGATCGTTGATCAACCCCTTCCAACCGACCGTGGTCCGGGGCTTCTCGAAGTACACCCGCATCACCACATCCAACTGATCCTTCAGGCGCTCACGGATGGGTGCCAAACGCTGGGCATACTCACGGGCTGCTTTGACATCGTGAACGGAGCAGGGACCCACCACCACCAGCAAGCGGTCGTCACGACCGCTGAGAATGTCCTGGATGCGCTGGCGGGCGGACGCCACAGTCTCGAGTGCCGCCACATCAATGGGCAGCTCCTGATGCAACACCGCAGGGGCAACCAGGGGACGTGTCTCCACCACATGCAAATCGGAGGTGGTGGCCATGAGTGGACGCGAGAGTCCGACCAAGGCTACGCACCCCGCTCACTGTCAACAGACACGGTCCGGAAGAATGGTGTTCGTCCCTGAATAGAGATCTCCATGCTGAGCGCTTACCGCGAGCTGGCTGCCGCACGGGAAGCCCAGGGCGTTCCCGCTCTTCCGCTCAACGCCGAGCAGACCCAGGGACTGACCGAACTTCTGCAGAACCCTCCTGCCGGCGAAGAAGCGTTCCTGATGCACCTGCTCAGCGACCGGATCCCCCCGGGTGTGGATGAAGCCGCTTACGTGAAGGCCACATGGCTCAGCGCCGTGGCCCAAGGAGAAGCCACCAGTCCCCTGGTGTCACCGCTCGAAGCCACGCGCCTGCTGGGGACGATGGTGGGCGGATACAACGTGGCCGCCCTGATCGAGCTGCTGAAGAACCCTGACGCTGCACTGGCCGGCTCTGCTGCAGAGGGACTCAGCCGAACGCTGCTTGTTTACGACGCGTTCAACGAAGTGATGGATCTGGCGGCAGACAACCGCTTTGCCCAACAGGTTGTGGACAGCTGGGCCGCAGCCGAGTGGTTCACCTGCAAGCCGGAACTGGCCGACAGCATCACCGTCACGGTGTTCAAGGTTGAGGGCGAAACCAACACAGACGATCTCTCGCCGGCCACCCACGCCACCACCCGGCCGGACATCCCTCTCCATGCCCTGGCGATGCTAGAAACCCGGGATCCAGAGGGTCTGAAAACGATCGCGACCCTGAAAGACAAGGGCCATCCCGTGGCTTACGTCGGTGACGTGGTGGGAACAGGAAGCTCCCGCAAGAGCGCCATCAACTCGGTGCTGTGGCACACCGGTAATGACATTCCCCATGTGCCCAACAAACGGGCCGGTGGCGTGATTCTTGGCGGCAAGATCGCCCCGATCTTCTTCAACACCGCCGAGGACTCCGGCGCCCTACCGATCGAATGCGATGTCAGTGAACTGAACACCGGTGATGTCATCACGATCCGACCCAATGCCGGCACGATCGAACGCGACGGCACCGTGGTGAGTCGGTTCGAGCTCAAGCCCACCACGATTAGCGACGAGGTGCGGGCCGGAGGTCGCATCCCCCTGATGATCGGTCGCGCCCTCACCGACAAGATACGCACCAAGCTTGGCCTCAGCCCTTCGGAACTGTTCATCCGCCCCTCGGCACCGGCGGACACAGGCAAGGGCTTCACCCTGGCTCAGAAAATGGTGGGCAAAGCCTGCGGCCTCGCCGGCGTCCGACCCGGCACCAGCTGCGAGCCGCTGATGACCACCGTCGGCTCCCAAGACACCACCGGCCCGATGACACGGGACGAAATGAAGGAACTGGCCTGCCTGGGCTTTTCCTCCGACCTAGTGATGCAGAGCTTCTGCCACACCGCCGCCTATCCGAAGCCGGTGGATCTGCAGACCCAAAAGGACTTGCCCGACTTCTTCGCCCAACGCGGTGGCGTGGCTCTGCGGCCGGGTGACGGCATCATCCACAGCTGGCTGAACCGGATGCTCCTCCCCGACACCGTCGGCACCGGCGGCGACAGCCACACCCGCTTCCCCCTCGGCATTTCCTTCCCAGGAGGCTCCGGGGTTGTGGCCTTTGCGGCCGCTATCGGCGCCATGCCGCTGGACATGCCGGAATCCGTGCTGGTGCGCTTCAGCGGGTCATTGCAACCCGGCGTCACCCTCCGGGATGTGGTGAATGCCATCCCCTGGGTGGCCATTCAGCGGGGGCTACTCACCGTTGAAAAGGCCAACAAGAAAAACCTGTTCAATGGCCGGATCATGGAGATCGAAGGTCTCCCCGACTTGAAGCTGGAGCAAGCCTTCGAACTCACCGATGCCAGCGCCGAGCGCTCCTGCGCCGGCTGCACCATCAAGCTCTCAGAAGACACGGTGAGCGAATACCTGCGCAGCAATGTGGCGCTGCTTAAGAACATGATCGCCCGCGGTTACAGCGATGCCCGCACCCTGGCCCGCCGGATCAAGGAGATGGAGGCCTGGCTGGCCAACCCGCAGCTGATGAGCGCCGACCCTGACGCTGAGTACGCCGAAGTACTGGAAATCAATCTGAACGAGCTCACCGAACCCGTGGTGGCCTGCCCCAATGACCCCGACAACGTGAAGTTGCTCAGCGAGGTGGCCGGTGACCCGGTACAGGAGGTTTTCATCGGCTCCTGCATGACCAACATCGGTCATTACCGAGCCGCGGCGAAAGTGCTGGAAGGCGCCGGTCAGAACACGGCGCGCCTCTGGGTCTGCCCCCCGACTCGAATGGACGAGGAAACCCTGAAAGCCGAGGGCTACTACACCACCTTCGAGGCCGCAGGGTCCCGCATGGAGATGCCGGGCTGCTCCCTTTGCATGGGCAACCAGGCCCGCGTGGAGGACAACACCACCGTGTTCTCCACCAGCACCCGCAACTTCAACAATCGCCTGGGCAAAGGTGCTCAGGTGTACCTGGGAAGCGCTGAACTGGCCGCCGTCTGCGCCCAGCTGGGTCGAATCCCCACGCCGGAGGAGTACAGCAGCATCGCGGCCGAGAAAATCGATCCCCTCTCCGACGAGCTCTACCGCTATCTGAACTTCGATCAGATCAGCGGTTTTGAAGACCAGGGGCGTGTGGTCAGTGCTGACGATGAAGCAACTGTTCTGGCTCAGGCCTGATCCCTAATCACCTCATCTGTGCCAGCCCTGAGCGAACCCAAACAACGACGCCACCTCCTGGGCTCCAGCCGGAGCATCAGGAGGTTGTTGGAGCGCCGCTGGCTGGTGGTGGTCCTGGCTCTAGCGCTCACTGGACTCGGAGCAGCCATCACCGGCCTGCTGTTCACCAGCGGTATCAACCTGCTGCGCGACTGGCGGCTCGATCTGCTCGATGAATTTCCTGCCTGGGTGGTGCTCCCCGCCCTCGGCGCCATCGGGGGCATGGTCTCCGCCTGGCTGATCACCAACCTGTCTCCAGCAGCTGGCGGAGCGGGGATCACCCACATCATGGGTTTCCTGCGCCACAGGTCGGTGCCGATGGGGCTTCGGGTGGGCCTGGTGAAGCTCGTGGCCGGCATCATTGCCATCGGCTCAGGCTTCCCTCTAGGCCCAGAAGGCCCAGCTGTGCAGATGGGCGGCTCCGTTGCCTGGCAGATGTCGCGCTGGCTACGGGCACCGGTGGCCTTTCGGCGGGTAATTGTCGCTGCAGGCGGCGGAGCAGGCATTGCCGCCGTGTTCAGCGCTCCCATCGGCGGATTCATCTACGCCATCGAGGAGCTGCTCCACTCCGCTAGGCCCGTGGTCCTGTTGCTGGTGATCATCACCACCTTCTCGGCCGACACCCTGGCGGATGTGCTCGGCTTCCTCGGTCTCGACCCTGGGGGCAGTGGGTTGAACAGCACCATCGGTTTTCAACTGGAGCGGGAATACACCCCCCTGGTGCGCTTCCTGCCTGTCGATCTGCTGTACCTGATCGCTCTCGGCGTGGTGATCGGCGTGCTGGCGGAGCTGTACACCCGCTACGTGCTCACCATGCAGCGGCAGGGCAACCGTTGGTTCGGTGACCGGCTGATTCTGCGCATGACCCTGAGCGGACTCGTGTTGGGCTGCGTCTATGCGGCCCTGCCCGACGCCTTCCACAACCCCAGCGAGCTGAAGCACCTGATCGGAGCCGGCAAGGCCGACATCAGCCTGGCCCTCGCCAGCTTTGTGGTGCTGTTCTTCAGTACCGGTCTAGCGGCGGGCTCAGGAGCACCGGGGGGACTGTTCATGCCGATGCTGACGCTGGGAGGAGCCATTGGTTTGGCCGGCGGCATTGGCGTTGAGGCCCTCACCGGCCACGTTCCCACCACTTACGTGTTCGCTGGCATGGGTGCCTTCGTTGCCGGCTGTTCGCGAACCCCGATATCAGCCATGTTCCTGGCGTTTGCGCTCACCAAGGATCTGCTCATCCTCAAGCCCATCCTGGTGGCCTGCCTCACCAGTTTCCTGGTGGCCCGGTTGTTCAATCCGGATTCCATCTACGAGCGCCAGATGGGTATGGAGCTGGCCTCCGAAGACCGAATGCAACTGCGCTTGAACCGTCACCGCCGACCGTTTGAAGCCCCCACACCAGCCAAAGGCCCTTCAGGAGATCCACTCTGAACCAGGAAACACTGCTGTTTGAGCCGGCCTTACCGGAGCCCGGAGCCCTGCAGGCCGTGTTGGCCTTTCCCAGCTCCTATTCCGTGGGGATCACAAGCCTGGGTTATCAGATCGTCTGGGCCACGTTGGCGCAGCGCAGTGATGTGGACGTTCGGCGACTGTTCACGGACCAGCACGATCCCTTGCCCCGCCATTGCGATCTGTTCGGGCTCTCCCTGAGCTGGGAACTCGACGGCCCTGTGCTGCCGGAGCTACTGCAGAACCAGCGGATTCCGATCTGGGCCCTGGAGCGGGGAGATGAAGACCCCATCGTGTTCGGCGGCGGACCGGTGCTCACGGCCAACCCCGAACCCCTGGCACCGTTCTTTGATGCCGTGCTTCTCGGAGACGGCGAACTTCTGCTGCCCGCCTTCATCGACGCTCTGCAGAGCTGCCGGCAGGCATCGCGGGCGGAACGACTCCGACACCTGGCTCAGGTTCCAGGGGTATACGTGCCGTCGCTGTATGCCCCGCAATACGACCCAGACGGCGAGCTGATCGGCATCGAACCGATTGATCCAACAGTTCCTGCCCTCGTCGAAAAGCAGACCTGGCGAGGCAACACCCTCAGTCACTCAACGGTGGTCACCCCTGAGGCCGCTTGGCCCGACATCCACATGGTGGAGGTGGTGCGCAGTTGCCCTGAACTTTGCAGGTTCTGTCTGGCCAGCTACCTGACCCTTCCGTTCCGGACGCCGTCGTTGGATGACGGTCTGATCCCAGCCGTGGAGAAAGGCCTGCAAGCCACCAAACGCCTTGGCCTGTTGGGTGCTTCCGTCACCCAGCATCCCCAGTTCGCCGACCTCCTCCACTGGCTGGATCAGGACCGTTTCGATGACACCCGCGTCAGCGTTAGCTCGGTGAGAGCAGCCACCGTGACCCCAGATTTGGGTCGAATCCTGGCCAAACGGGGCAGCCGCTCTCTGACCATCGCCATCGAAAGCGGCAGTGAACGGATGCGCGATGTGGTGAACAAGAAACTCACCACGGAGGCCATCCATGGGGCGGCCCGCCATGCCAAACAAGGCGGCCTCTCGAGTCTCAAGCTCTACGGGATGGTGGGCTTGCCGACGGAATCGGATGACGACGTCGAAGCAACGGCAGATCTCCTGCTGGCCCTCAAAAAAGGAACCGCCGGACTGCGCTTCACCCTGGGGGTGAGCACCTTTGTACCCAAAGCCCAGACCCCCTTCCAGTGGCAAGGGGTCAGACCGGAAGCTGAGAAGCGCCTCAAGCGCCTTGCCAAAAGGTTGAAACCGAAGGGAATCGAGTTCCGACCGGAGAGCTATGGATGGAGCGTGATTCAGGCCCTGCTCTCCCGCAGCGACCGTCGCCTGGCCCCGGTGATCGCGGCCGTTGGCGAAGACCGCAACAGCATGGGCGGCTGGAAAAAGACCTACCGGGCTGCTCTCAACGGTGAGCTCCAACCGATGCCAGGGCCAGCCCTGCCGCCGCCGCCGCAATGGAGTGCCGTGATCCACGAACCATGGGAGGCCTCACGGATCCTGCCCTGGACCCACCTCAGGGGCCCCCTAGCTCCGACGACGCTGCGGGACCATCACGATCAGGCCTTGGATGGGGAGTCTGCGCAACCTCCTGGTTGAAGGCAGCCAAACCCGCCAACAGCGTCCAGCCGAGAATATTGAGGCGACTGTCGAAAAACGGCAGGTCGGTGGCATGCATCGCCACCAACACCAGCGTGGCGGTCCACCAGGCCCGTTCCATCGGTGCTTTTTGCAGGATCCCCTTTCGCAGCGCCACAACCAGCAACAGGAGCACCGTTCCGACAATCAACAGCATCACCGGAAGGCCGTGGCTGATCGCCAACTCCAGCGGGAGATTGTGGGAATGGCCATGCCATCGCTTGGCCGCATAGATCGGATAAAGCACGCTGAACGCGGCTGCCCCCCAGCCAAGCCAGGGACGGGCCGCAACCAACTCCAAGGCATACCCCCACTGGCCCAGACGGGTGTGTTTCCAGGCGGTGGGCCCTCCCCGCTCCAGAAGCCGATCGAGAATCGGCTCCGGCACCACAGCCATGCCCAGTTGACGCCATCCAGGGGGGACACCGGGCAGCACCACCAAGAACAACGGAGAGGCCAACAACAACAGGAGGGGGAGCAACCAGAACCACTGCATCGGTCCCAGAACGAAGGGAATCGCCAAGGCCAGTGCTCCCATGGCATTGCGCGACTGGGTGAGCAAAACAGCAACAACCGTCGAAAGCGTGAGCAACAAAGCCGCACCACGCCGCCTCCACCCATCCGATCGCAGCACAGCCGCCAGCATCAAAGGCCAAACCACCCCGAGCCAGGCTCCCGCCATGTTGGCGTAATCAAACAGGGCCGAAAGCCGCCCTTGCGGCTGGCCACCGGGGGCGACGAACCAGATGATGGCGCCGCCTCCAAGTTGCCAGGGACCTTGCCAACCCAGAAACATTTGCCCCAGGCCGGTCAGCAGCACCGGCAAGGTTCCGGCCAGCAACATCCAAGCCGCCTGGAGGCGCTGCCGTTCGCTGGCGAGATGGGGCCGAAAGGCCCAGAAAGCCCAGAAAAATGGCAACCAATTGGCCAACCCAGCCCAGGCGAGGGATCCTGTTTCGGCCACCAGGGACCCCACCAGCATCAACAGGGAAGCGACAAGAAACGGTTGCGTCCAGCGGTCCTGCCAAACAGAACAATCCCTGCCCCGACTTCCGCTGACACAAGCCACAAGGAGACAGATGCCCGAGAGCAGAGCACTGGAGGGAAGCAGAAAAAGGCCGAGCTGGAACGCCTGACCGCCGCGAAGAGACTTCATGCAAAAACGGCAGTGCGTCCTCGGTAAACCATCACCTGACGGCGCAGATGCAAGCGAAGGGCCCGCGCCAGAGCAAGGCGTTCGGTGTCACGGCCCTTGCGGATCAGATCCTCCACCTCATCCCGGTGGCTGACGGGAACCGTGGTTTGCTCAATGATCGGACCATCATCCAGATCCTCAGTGACGTAGTGCGCTGTGGCGCCGATGAGCTTGACCCCGCGGTCCCAGGCCCGGTGGTAAGGCTGCGCGCCCTTGAACGCTGGAAGGAAGGAATGGTGAATGTTGATGACCTGTGGAAATCGCTCGAGAAACTCCGAACTAAGAACCTGCATGTATTTGGCCAGCACCGCAAGTTCAACGGCGTTCTCCTCAAGCAGCTGCAAGATTTGGTGCTCCGCTTCGGCCTTGGAATCCTTTCTGACAGGCACATAAATAAAAGGAATCTCGAACGACGCACACAGGGGTTCCAGATCCGGATGATTGGCGATGACCAAGGGAACCTGCATCGGCAGCTCTCCGCTTTGGACACGCCAAAGCAGATCCTGCAAACAATGGCTCTGCTTGCTGGCAAAGATCGCCACGCGGGGAAAGGCGTCTGAGAAGTGGAGCTGTGCCTCACCACCAAGCCGCTCTCCTAGGGCCTGAGCTGCCTCGGGCAGGCCATCCCGGGGAATGCCGAAACCCTTGAGCTGCCATTCGATCCGGCTGAGAAACAACCCCGCTCCGGCGTCGGTGTGGTGATCGGCATGGCGAATGCTGCCGCCATTGGCTGCCACCCAACCCGCTAATTCGCTGACCAAGCCCGGGCGGTCGGGACAGATCATCTGGAGGATGACCGTGGCGTCACTCACAACAACCTTTGAAAAACAAATTCTCCCGCGCAGGAGGGGCTGGTTAAAGTCGCAGAAAATTTTTTGATCACCATGCTGAAGGCTCTGAGACGCCTGGCTGCGTTCTGCCTCTGCGTCGCGTTGAGCATGGGTCTGATGGCCCCGGCTTCTGTCGATGCTGCCGGCATCAATCCTGATGATCTGGGCGTGATCCGCCGCCAGGCCGCAGCATTTGAAGACGCAAAATCCCGTCTGCCTGATCTGGCCCGGCTGGTGAGCGAAAAGGATTGGGTCTTCACCCGCAACCTTCTGCATGGCCCCATGCAGGAAGTGAGCCGTGAAATGCTCTACATCAATCAGCGCCTCGACAAGAGCGAGCGTAAGGAGGCCACCAAGGTGGCCCGCTCCTTGAAAGAAGCTCTGGCTGATCTGGATGAAGCGGCACGCCTGCAGGACTTCAGCCGCCTGCAGAAGTCCTACAGCGCCGTTGCTGCAGGATTTGATGCCTACAGCGATCTGATCCCTGCTGAGGCCTTCAGCTGACCCGCTCCGTTGGAGTGATTGGTGCTGGGGCCATCGGCCTCGGCACCGCCTGGCATCTGACCAAGAGAGGTCACTATGTTTCTGTTTACGACCCACGTCTGAACGCGCCCGTTCAGCGCCAGGGATCGGCAAACGATCTCAGTGGAACATCGGCATCCCTAGGGGTATTGATGGGTCATGTGTTTCGCCGCAGCAGCGGACGGGGCTGGAGGCTGCGCCGCCGGAGCATGGAGCTCTGGCCGCAGTGGATCGAAACGCTGCAGGTCCACCAACCTGATCTCAAGCTCCATCTGGGCCTGCTGCAAATCCCGGAGGACGAACGAACGGCTGAGCGAATGGCGTCGCTGGCTGCCCAACGCGTCGACCTGGGCCTGGAAATAGTCTCCAAAGAAGCGCTGAACAAGGTCTGGCCGACGGCCAGCCACGGTGGCCTCCACTCGCGCCACGACGGGCGGGTGGATCCACTGCTGCTTCAACTGGCCCTGCGACAGGCGCTGGCAGGGCAAAGCGTGGATCTGAATGCCGAGGCAGTGGTCCACCTGGAGCGCAATAACAACCAGTGGAGTGTGCATCGAGCTGACGGTGAGAGCACAATCCATGACGTCGTTGTGCTGTCCACAGCACTGACCACGGATGCTCTGCTGGAACCCCTGGGCCACGCCCGAGCGATGACGCCGGTGTTGGGCCAGGCTCTGTCACTCCAGCTAACGACGGGGCCAACGAGCTGGACCCACTGGCCCTCAGTGCTGGTGGATCAGGGCTTCAACCTGATTCCCACATCACCCGGGCGCTTGCTGCTTGGGGCCACCGTGGAACCGGGTGATTGCGCTTCGGCAGACCCTCTGATCTTGATGCGCAGCCTAAATGAACGGGCACCTGCATGGCTGCGCACTGCCACTGTGGTGAGCCACTGGAGCGGCCTGCGAGCACGACCCGTGGATCGCCCTGCACCGCTGCTGGAGGAGCTGGAGCCTGGACTGATTCTTGCCAGCGGGCATTACCGCAATGGCGTGCTGCTCGCACCTGCCACAGCGGAGTGGGTTGCCGCTGCACTCGAGCAGCCATGAAAAAAGGGCCCCGCGGGGCCCTAACGCGTCGATGGATCAACCGATCACTTGGTCTCAGTGAACTCCGCGTCGATAACGTCGTCGCTGGCGTCACCACCACCGGCGTTAGCACCGGCACCAGCACCGGCATCAGCACCAGGAGCTCCGCCGCCCGCTGCAGCACCCTCCTGCTGATAGACGGAAGCACCAACGGTGTAGAGCTCCTGCTGCAATTCCTCCAGCAGGGTCTTCATCGCGTCGTAGTCGTCTTTCTCGGTGGCTTCCTTGAGCTTGAGGCGCTTCTCCTCCAGCTTCGCCTTGGCGTCAGCATCGACTTTGTCGCCCAGTTCGCCCATCTGCTTTTCAGCTTGATAAACGAGGGTTTCGGCCTGGTTCTTAAGGTCGATCTTCTCGCGCTTCTCCTTGTCAGCGCTGGCATTGGCCTCGGCGTCCTTCACCATCTTGTCGACTTCGTTATCCGACAGGGTCGAGGCACCGGTGATCGAGATGGACTGCTCCTTGCCGCTGCCCTTGTCCTTAGCGGTGACGCTGAGGATGCCGTTGGCATCGATATCGAAGGTCACCTCGATCTGAGGCACGCCACGGGGTGCCGGAGGAATGCCATCAAGACGGAAGGTTCCGAGCGACTTGTTGTCGGATGCCATCTCGCGCTCGCCCTGGAGCACGTGAATCTCCACGTTGGTCTGACCATCCACAGCCGTGGAGTAGGTCTCTGTCTTCTTGGTGGGAACGGTGGTGTTGCGGGTGATCATCTTGGTCATCACACCGCCGAGGGTCTCCACACCCAGAGAGAGGGGCGTGACGTCGAGAAGAAGGATGTCCTTCACCTCTCCGGCCAGAACACCGCCCTGGATGGCAGCTCCAACAGCCACCACCTCGTCGGGGTTCACCGTCTGGTTGGGATCTTTACCGGTGATGCGCTTGACCAGTTCCAGCACCGCCGGGATGCGGGTGGAACCACCCACCATCACGATCTCGTCCAGCTCACCGGAAGAGAGCTTGGCGTCCTTGAGCGCCTGCTCCACGGGCATGGCACAACGATCAATCAGCTTGGAGGCCAGTTCCTCGAACTTGGCGCGGGTCAAGGTGAGATCTAGGTGCTTCGGACCCTCGGGCGTTGCCGTGATGAACGGCAGGTTGATCTCGCTCTGAGTGGCATTGGACAGCTCAACCTTGGCCTTTTCAGCGGCCTCGGTCAGACGCTGCAGAGCCTGCTTGTCCTGACGAAGATCAATGCCTTCGTTGGATTTGAAGGTCTCGGCCAGGTGATCCACGATCACCTTGTCAAAATCGTCACCGCCGAGGTGGGTGTCTCCGGCGGTGGAGAGCACCTCGAACACGCCGTCGCCGACTTCCAGAACGGAAACGTCGAAGGTGCCGCCGCCGAGGTCGAAGACCAAGATGCGCTCATTGCTCTTCTTGTCGAGGCCATAGGCCAGAGCGGCAGCGGTGGGCTCGTTGATGATGCGCAGCACCTCAAGGCCAGCGATCTTGCCGGCGTCCTTGGTGGCCTGGCGCTGGGAATCGTTGAAGTAGGCGGGAACCGTGATCACCGCCTGGGTGACGGTTTCACCGAGATACTTTCCGGCATCCTCAGACAGCTTGCGCAACACCTGCGCTGAGACCTCCTCAGGCGCGAATTGCTTTTCGAGAACCGGGCACTTCACCTTCACGTTGGAGCCGGCCTTCTCAACGCCGTAGCTCACCTCCTTCGATTCCTCGTTCACCTCATCGACACGACGGCCAATGAAGCGTTTGACGGAATAAAACGTGTTGTCCGGGTTCATCACCGCCTGACGTTTGGCGATCTGACCCACCAACTGATCCTGGTTCTTGGTGTAAGCAACCACGGAGGGCGTCGTGCGGAAGCCCTCGGCGTTTGCAATCACGGTGGGCTTGCCGCCCTCCATCACGGAAACACAGCTGTTCGTGGTGCCAAGGTCAATGCCGACAACCTTTCCCATCGTTGCCCACCTCCTGAGATGGTGATTTGAATGGGCTCATCCTCCACATCAGACCCGGTGACAGGCGAGGTGTGGTTCCCGAACAGGCAGGCTGGTGGAGCGATCCGGCCCTGGCAATGATCAACGGCGGCACCAGCCTTTTGGGCCTGCTCGGCAATCCAGTGCGCCACTCGCTTTCGCCGGTGATGCACAACGCAGCCCTCGAATCAATGGGGCTCAACTGGCGCTACCTGGCCCTTCCTTGCAAAACCGAGAGCCTTGATTTGGTGTTGCAGGGTCTCAGGGCCGTTGGCTGCCAGGGCCTCAACGTCACCATCCCGCACAAGCAGGCCATCGCTGAACTCTGTGATGAGCTGAGCCCTCTGGCGCGGCGACTTGGTGCCGTCAACACCCTGGTCCCAGGGGTCGACGGTGGCTGGTACGGCACCAACACCGACGTGGAGGGCTTTCTGGCACCACTTGGTGCCAACGAAGACTGGGCCGGACGCGATGCCGTGGTGATCGGCTGCGGCGGATCGGCCCGTGCGGTGGTCGCCGGCCTGCAAAGCCTGAAGCTGAACACAATCACCGTGGTGGGACGACGAAGCGAAGCCTTGCAGGCCTTCAACACCGATCTGCAACAAGACAATGCCCCTTTAACGGCCTGCCTCGAGAACGGGCCCCAGCTCAAAGAAGCCGTCGCCCAAGCAGCTCTCGTGGTGAACACGACCCCGGTGGGAATGGCACAGCACGGTGACCCCAAAGCAATGCCCCTGGGTGCGGAACTCTGGTCAGGGCTGAGCCCAAAGGCGGTTTTGTACGACCTCATTTACACACCAAGGCCCACCAGCTGGCTCACTGCCGGGCAACGCCGCGGCCATCGATGCATCGATGGCCTCGAGATGCTGGTGCAGCAGGGCGCTGCATCGCTGCGGCTTTGGAGTGGACGCCATGACGTTCCAATCGAGGCGATGCGAAGCGCCGCCGAGACTGCTCTTGCGACCTAACGTCGCAGTAAGTCCTAGCCCCACCGTGCAGATTCCCCTCTGGCAGCGGCTACTCGCACCGCTGGTGTACCTGCTCCCCTGGAGTGACGCCATTCCCTTTGGCCTAGGGGCTGACGGTGTGTTTAACCAGATCCCTTTGCTCAGACTGCTGATCGTTCCAGCAGTGCCTCTGATCCAACTGAATCGGGGGGTGCCTTTTGGTGGCCTGCTGCTGTTCTTCGTGCTTTTTCTGGCGGTGGTTCGGAATCCAGCCGTTCCCTACTTCCTGCGATTCAACACTCTGCAGGCCTTGCTCACAGACATCGTGATCGTTGTTCTGAGCTTTGCCTTTGGAATCCTGCTCCAACCGATTGCTGGAGGCAGCTTGCTGCTGAGCACCCTGTCCAGCACGATCGTGATCGCGGTGCTGGCCATTTTGGTGTTCGCTCTTGTGGAGTGCTGGCGAGGGCGTGAACCGGATCTGCCAGGCATCAGCCAAGCCGTGCGCATGCAGCTCTACTGAAGGTGGAGGGGCACACCAGGGGATAAGGTGTTGGATCCGTCGCTCACTCCGGTGAGCCTGAAGCCCCGTTGGAGCTGCCCATGACGCACGATCCGTACTACGAAACCATGTACATCCTCCGTCCGGACATTCCGGAAGAGGAGGTCGAAAGCCATGTCACCAAGTACCGCGACATGCTCGTGGAAGCCGGTGCTGATGTGCTGGACAACCAGATGCGCGGCAAGCGCCGCCTGGCCTATCCGATTGCCAAGCACAAGGAAGGCATCTACGTGCAGCTGAGCCATAACGGTGATGGCCAGCACGTTGCTGTTCTCGAGAAGGCCATGCGCCTCAGTGAGGACGTGATCCGCTACCTGACCGTGAAGCAGGAAGGTCCCCTTCCCGCACCTCGGGTGATGCCCGGTAGTGAAGCCGCTCAGCAACAGCAAGCCGAAACAGCTACAGCTGCAGCTGCATCAGCTGACTGATCAGCATTGTGTGATCCATGGGTGGGCGATAGCGTCCGCCCATGGATTCACAACCTGATCAGCGTCATTCAACAGAACCCGCTTGGAACGAACGTCATGGCGACGTTGAGGTTGTTGGGTTGTTGAAGAAAAGAATCACAGAGCTCGAAGCCGAGATCAAGGCTTACGAAGACCTTCTTGCAGAACTGCCCGACGTTTTTGAGCGTCGATTCCAACAGCGACTTGAGCCGTTGATGGAGCGGTATGAACTACTGGCTGAACAGGTTGATCAAGAACAGATCGAGCGCCCCCAGCAGGCAGCTCTCCCTGGAACCTCAGAACCGGATAACGTCGTGCGCTTTCCGGGCCTGAGGCTCCCCAAGTTCCTGCAGAGGCAGCAGCGTTCAGCCTGAACGACGGTGGGATGCTGACCAGAGCCGGGTTGGCAGACCCCAGACGTAAATGAAACCCTCCGCAGCACGGTGATCGAACTGATCCTCACTGCCGTAGGACGCCATCTCGGGAACATAAAGACTGCTGTCCGCTGAGCCGCGACCGGTGACCGTGGCTGTTCCCTTGTGGAGCCGGAGACGAACGACACCATTGACGGTGGTCTGGGTGCGATCCATAAAGCCGTCAAGAGCATCCTTGAGGGGGCCATACCAAAGACCTTGGTAAACGAGGTCAGCCCACTGCATCTCCAATTGCCGCTTGCTACGCAGAACATCGGCGGCCAGGGTCAGGCTTTCCAGTTCCTGGTGGGCCTGGATCAGAAGCAACAGCCCAGGCGTTTCATAGATCTCCCGGGATTTGATTCCCACCACACGGTTCTCGATCATGTCGAGACGACCAATGCCGTGGGTTCCCGCCAAACGGTTGGCTTCACGGATCAACGCCACAGGATCCAGACGCTGCCCATTGATCGCAACAGGATTGCCGGCTTCAAAAGCAATCTCGATCTCTTCTGAGGCATCGGGAGCAGCCTCCACCGATCGTGTCATCGCGAAGACCTCTTCCGGCGGAGCCACCATCGGATCTTCCAGAGGTCCAGCCTCGATGCTGCGGCCGAGCAGATTCAGATCAATTGAGTAGGGCGATTTCTTGCTCACCGGGGCGGGCATCCCAAAGCGTTCGCCGTAAGCAATGGTCTCCTCACGGCTCATGCCCCACTCACGGGCGGGGGTGAGGACCTTGAGATCAGGCGCCAGCGCTGCGATGGCCACATCAAAACGCACCTGGTCGTTGCCTTTGCCTGTACAGCCATGGGCGACAGCATCAGCACCCACTTCCCGGGCCACCTCGACAAGGCGCTTGGCGATCAGAGGCCTGGCCAGAGCGGTGGAGAGGGGGTAACGGCCTTCATACAGGGCATTGGCACGAATCGCCGGAAAAGCGAAATCCTTGATGAACGGCTCGATCAGATCTCCCACCAGCGACTGACTGGCACCAGCATCGAGCGCTTTCTGACGAATCGGTTCCAGCTCATCGCCCTGGCCGAGATCTGCAGCAAATGTGATCACGTCCTCCACGCCCCATTCCTGCTTGAGGTACGGGATGCAGACACTGGTATCCACTCCCCCGGAATAGGCGAGTACCACCTTCTTGGCGCGGCCCATCAATGGGTCTCCTGATCACACTCCTCTGATTCTCTCGTCTCGCCGGCCGCATCCTTAGGTGAGGTCACAAGCAGCCATGCAGCCAACCCCGCAGCCGGAGCAAAGACCAGGAGCAGCGCAAGGATCCAAGAGGTCTGCAACGGTTCAGGCCGCTGCAGACCCCACCAGTGCAAGCCAGCACTGATCATCAGAGCCAGACCCCACAGGACAACCAGAAGCGCAGGTTTATTCAGCTGGAGCTCAAAAACAGCACGTGGTCTATCTTGGTTGATTGGCCTGTGTCCGTCCCTGCATGAGCGATCTGGTTGATTTAAACGCCCTGGACAGCGTCAACCCGTCCCTCACCCGCTACGGGCGCCGTGACCCAGCACCCGTGCTGCCCCTGCGAGAGGAGCCCGATCTCCTGTCCTGGCTGGAAACCAGCGGCCGTCTCGTTGCCGACGAAGCATCCGGTTCCCCCGAAGTGAGCACTGTGGAAGAGGAAGAACTCTCGGCGCTCATGGGTGAGAAAGAGGATTACAACAAGGATGACGAGCAAAATGAGGAGCAGTGGGAGGACTGATGTCCCCCAACCACTGACTGGTCGTCAATGAGCGACTCATCTAGGGTCCCAGCGACCAGTCCAGTGCTGCTTTGCAATCCACGGATTCGATCCATCGTCCTTGGTGGGAGAACGGCTCGATTAGTGCCAGCTTGCTCATGCTGGTGGTCTTGGCGACCAGCTTTGCAGCCGACAAATGGATCCCCAATGCGCAGCTGAGCCTGCCTCTGTTGATTTCAACGGTCTGCGCAACCGCTACGGCAGCTTTAGGCATTCCGCTTCTGCGTCGCTTGAAGATGGGGCAGTTCATCCGCGAGGAGGGACCGGAATCCCATCGGAGCAAAGCGGGAACGCCAACGATGGGGGGTCTGCTCGTGGTTCCCGTCGGAGTCATTCTCGGCAGCCTGATCACGCGGGACCCCGTGGCATCGCAACAACTGCTCAGCCTGGCTTCGCTGACGTTGGCATTCATGCTGATCGGCGGCGTCGATGACTGGAGCAGCCTCACCAAACACACGAACACAGGTCTGACAGCGCGAGGGAAATTGCTGCTGCAAGCCCTTGCGGCCCTTGTCTTTCTGGTCGTCGCAGCCTGGCAGGGCTGGATCAGCAGCAGCATTGCCTTGCCTTTGGGCCTTGAACTTCCGCTGGGGATCCTGATCTGGCCTTTGGGGCTGTTTGTTGTTCTGGCGGAGAGCAATGCCACCAACCTCACCGATGGCCTGGATGGTCTGGCCAGCGGCTGTGGAGCTCTGGTGTTTACGGGTCTGGCGCTTCAGCTAATGCTGCGAGGGGACAGTGGAGATCCCGCCCTAGCTGGATTTTGCATGACCATGGCAGGGGCGTGGCTGGGATTTCTTGTGCACAACCGAAACCCGGCTCGAGCCTTCATGGGCGATACCGGATCCCTCGCGATGGGGGCAGCCCTGAGTGGTGTCGCCCTGTTGTCCAACAGTCTTTGGCCACTACTGGTGATGGGAGGCGTCTTCGTGGCTGAATCCCTCTCCGTGATCATCCAGGTTTGGGTGTTCAAGGCCACGAAAGGGCCTGATGGACAAGGCCGACGCGTGTTCCGCATGGCGCCACTCCATCACCATTTTGAGCTAGGAGGCACCGATGAGCGCAGCGTGGTGCCTGCGTTCTGGCTGGTCACAGCAGGTCTTGTGCTTCTGGGGCTGGTGATGCATCCCTAAGCGTTGATCTTCGATCAAATCCTGGGAAACATCCTTTTTGGAACGATCTCAATGATGAAGCAGTTCAAATCGTCAATGAGCCAAACTTGAATTCGTAACACAAAAAATCAATATCTTTTTCGAAAGAGTGATCGTCAACTAGCAGAAACAAGTGACGTTTTAAAGATTAGAAGATGACCACAACACTGCCTGCGAAATAGAAGGAGGCGTGAACTAAAAATCCTGAACTGAGGAGATTTCTACATCCAGCACGAAAGCTTTCTTCGGCTCACATCCCTTAAAGTCATGCTTTCGAGGCATCAAGGCAGGATGACCTATTTCACCTGGCGTGAATCCGGTCTCACAGCTGACTGTTCGAGCCTCGAGGCGATGGCTGCCCGCTTTGAGGAGTCAGCCAGTTTGATGCGGCGCATGTCCAGCGAAGGGTTCCAGCTGGAACGGCATGGAACAGAACAGCGCATCACCCATCCCGATCCCACGGTGTTTGAAGCCTGGGGATTCGTCAGCGAAGAATCGCCGGTCCGCCAACTCACGCTGATCCCCGATCTTCAAAACTGATGGAAAACCTGCTTGCCAAAACCGCTGAGCTGCTCGCCAGCGCAGCGGCTGATCCCGATCGGGTTCTGCGTTGGGTGCTGATCTATTTTGGTGTGTCGTCGCTTGGATTCATGGGCGTGTGGTTGATCGGAGAAGTGCGTCGTCAGAGCAACAACGCCGATTCGAACTGAGCCCTCAGCGGCTCGCCTCCACCGAACGCTGACGCCACTGAGGCGTCTGTTCCATCGATTTCAGCTGCTCAGCACTGGGACTTTCAAGCGCGTCGAGGAAATGCAGCGGTTCCGCTTCAAAGTGAAGGTGAGGTCCGGTCGACCAGCGACCCGTGTTACCGCAAAGACCAATGATCTGGCCACGGTTATAGGAACCAGCGGGAGCTCCAACACTCAGATGGCTGTAGCGGGTCTTGACACCGGCAGCAAAGCCAGCGCCTCTGCATCACTCAGCCAGGGAGCAACCGGTGGAATGGGATCAGCAGGCCTGGCTCTTGCCGCCCCGAGCTGAAGACATCCCCCAGCGAGAACCGCCAACAATGTCGCCCGAAGCACTGGACTCCATCAAGAACTCATCCTTGACGTAGCAGCACATCGAGCCCTGCACTCCCAGGCTGCGGAAAGTCTCAGGACTTGCGTTGATTGATGATGCGGCCAGCCATTCAAAGATCACCATGCCGTCGTTTCCTCGCACCGTGATGCTGCTGGGCAGTGGGGAACTGGGCAAAGAAGTGGCCATCGCTGCCCAACGACTTGGCTGCCGGGTGATCGCCTGTGATCGCTATGCAGGTGCTCCAGCAATGCAAGTGGCTGACATGGCGGAAGTGCTGCCGATGACCGATGCCGATGCCTTGCTCGAAGTGGTCAGGCGCCACCAGCCCGACGTGGTGATCCCGGAGATCGAAGCGCTCGCAGTTCATGCGTTAGCGGAACTGGAACAGGAGGGAATCACCGTGATTCCAACGGCCCGTGCGACGGCCGTCACCATGAACCGAGACCGCATCCGCGACCTGGCAGCCGGCGAACTCGGTCTCCGCACGGCCCGATTCGCCTATGCCTCCAATGCTGAGGAACTCACAGAGGTAGCGAAACCTCTGGGCTGGCCCGTCGTGGTGAAACCGGTGATGAGTTCCTCGGGCAAAGGGCAGAGCGTGGTGAAAGGCCCTGATGACTTGAAGCAAGCCTGGGATATCGCCATGGCCGGCGCCCGCGGCACCTCAGACCAAGTGATTGTTGAGGAATTTCTCAGCTTCGATCTGGAAATCACCCTGCTCACCATTCGCCAGCGCAACGGCGAAACCCTCTTCTGTGCACCGATCGGCCACGAACAGGAAGGAGGGGACTATCAGTGCAGCTGGCAGCCCGCCCAACTGACGGAACAGCAACTGAATCAGGCCCAGGCCATGGCCAGGACGGTGACCGACAACCTCGGCGGTGCAGGTCTCTTCGGTGTGGAATTTTTCCTCTGTGGTGATGAGGTGATCTTTTCGGAACTCTCTCCCCGCCCCCACGACACCGGCCTGGTCACATTGATCAGCCAAAACCTGAGCGAATTCGAACTGCACCTGCGTGCCGTTCTTGGCCTGCCGATCCCCGAGATCACCGCAGCTGATGCCGCTGCCAGCCGTGTGATCTTGGCCCAAACGAATATGGACTCGGTCGCTTTTGAAGGGGTCGAACAAGCGCTGACGGAAGCTGACACCCAATTGCTTCTGTTCGGCAAGCCCACGGCCCGCCCTGGTCGGCGGATGGGTGTGGCACTGGCAAGGGGAGGAGATCGGAAGGAAGCACAAGCAAAGGCCGACAGGGCAGCCGCCTGTATAACCGTGATCCCGGGATCAACGGCTGCCTGAAAACCGGTAGTGGGTTAAGCCATCCAGCACGGCTCCAACACTGGGGCGTTTCGACACGTACACCCGCTGCTGGATCCTTTGACCCAACAAACAAGGATCGTGATCCGCAGGCACGACCGTGGCGGGTAAGCCATCCAGCAACTCTCCATCCCCTTGCTGACTGGCAACCACCAGAACCCGCTCCAGGGGGAGCCCCCAAGACTGAGCAAGGAAGCGAATGGCCTCGCTGCGGGAGGCCCGCTGCGGCAGAACATCCAAAAACCAGTGACAGCGGAGCTGGGGTTCAGCCTGCAAAGCATGGCGCCGCAAGCACTGACGGGCCAATCCGATCAACCCACGGTTGGAGGCACGCAACAAGTAGCTGACCTTGAAACGACTTTGATGATCAAGGTCCTGAAGCCGGATGTGTTCCTGCAGGTGACCCATCGCTGCAAGAACAGCATCGCGATCCCAGGCCTCACTGATCCGCTGCGCCCAAACGGGGTCCGCTGCACGATCCAAACCATGGTGGATCTCTGTTCCAGCCCGGCAGA
Organism: Synechococcus sp. MU1648; assembly: GCF_023630615.1. Taxonomy (NCBI): domain Bacteria; kingdom Bacillati; phylum Cyanobacteriota; class Cyanophyceae; order Synechococcales; family Synechococcaceae; genus Synechococcus; species Synechococcus sp. MU1648. The sequence continues at coordinate 28,769 of NZ_JAKUHI010000007.1, read as the reverse complement.
TCCAGGCCTTGGGATCGGGAAGGTGCAACTCGTGGTAGCGCTGACGTGCCTGAGCCAGGGAGCGACCCGTAAGGATGACCAACCCTGTCGAGGCGGAAAAGGGTTCGGCTTGAAGCCGATCGCGCAGATGCGCAAGGGAGCTTTCCTCCGGTAACTCCAAACTGCTGTCAAGATCCAGCGCCAGGAGCCTGGAGACAGGACTGGGCCGCCGCACCACCGACAACGCTCGAACAGGTGACGAACGAATCCTTTTCTGCATCAGGGCGAGGTATTGGCACACATGGGCATCCCAACTGAAGTGGCGACTGATCGCCTCCACCCCGTTGTCACTCCAACGTCGCCAACGGGGTCCATCACTGCCGGCGAGTTCCAGGGCTTCCTGAAGTGCCCCAGGATCGGTGACGTCTGCCAAAAGACCGTTGTCGCAACGGTGTTGGATATCCCGTGGCCCCCCATCGTCGGTCGCCACCATCGGCAAACCACAGGCCGCGGCCTCCAGCAGGGTGAGTCCGAAGGGTTCCGTCAAAGCCGGATTCACAAACAACCCGCCACGACGGGCAGCCCAGCGATACAGGGCGGGAATCTGGGCACGACTGTGTTGTTTGGGATATGCCACCTGGCCATAGAGGTCAAAGCGATCCACCAGATCGAACACCTGCTGAAGCACATCGCGCTGCTGCTTCTCGAGCTGACGCGGGTCATCCCGACATCCCAGCACAAGCACGAGGTTGTGACGCTGCCGCAGCACCGGTGACTGGCCATAGGCCTCCACAAGCGCAGGAATGTTCTTGCGACGAACCGCACGGGAAATCGCGAGCAGGGGTGCGCGATCTGGCTCCCTCAGGAAAGGCTGCAACAGGCTTTCCACAGCAGAGCATTCCTGCGACGAGCCGTGGGGATGGAACCGTGTGGCATCGACCCCGGGGGGGACCACCTCCGCCTGAGCCGCCTGAAAGTGGCCGTAACGCGAGTACTGCTGATCAGCTTCCTGACGGGTGCTGGTGATCACCAGATCGGCTTGCGCCAGAGCGCGCTCTTCGGCATCGATGCGACGGCTAATGGCATAGGTCTGCTCAATCTGAGAGCGATCAAGACCACCGGCGAGGAGGCGACGCTGTTTCTCCCGGCCGAGAGAGTGCCCGGTGAACACCAGCGGAATGCCCAGCCGCTGACTGACCAGAGCACCCACCAAGCCGGCATCGGCGTAGTGGGCATGAATCCAGTCCACCCTGTGGCCAGGCTGGCTCAGATGTTCCACCAGTTGATCAGCCAGCTCCTCGAGATGGGGCCAAAGGAGCTCCTTCCGCAGATACCGCTTCGGTCCGAATGGGAAACGCAGGATGCGGGCACCCGGACAAATGACCTCCTCCCGTTTGCTGTAGTCGAGATCAAAACGACGGTCCTGAATCAACCGCGTCACCACATCAACCTGCTCAACCTCGGCCCGCTGCGCCAGGCTGCGCGCAAGCTCGAGGACATAGAGCGTCTGGCCACCGGTATCAGCATCCCGTCCGAGTTCGAGCTCATGAGAACGAAACAGACCGTGAAGATGCAGATGCAACAACCGGATCCCCATTCGCTCACCTCACAAACAACAACGGAACACAGATTCAGTGCCGTTGGTTTTTCTTTAGAGGCGGAAGAAGAGCTAAAAAATGAAAAAAACCTTAGAAGGCACGCAAATCAAACAGCTAAAAAAAGCCGACTCTCATTCTCTCGCAGGTGATCTGAGCTCAAGAAACTGCACTCATGCCGACTGCTGTATGTAACAACCCGGCAATGTCAGAGGCGGTCGCTCACATCGACCAGGCTGCCCTGTTCGTCACCCCAACCACCCCTGGAGAAGGTGATCGCGCCATCCACCTCAAGCTGCTCGTTGATCCAGCCAAGGATGGCCGGCCCAACGCGTGCCGGAGACGCTTCACCACGAAAACTGCGGAGGCTGAAGTGGTCAGCACCCTGCACCAACACCAAACGGTGACCGAACTGCACGGCCTTGCTCTCACGCATCGGAGCGATGGCTTCCGGACCCGAAGGCACCACCCAATCGCGGGTACCGCTGATCAGCAGCAACTTGGCTGGAAGGCTCTCCAAGCGGCTGCCGTCGAACAACAAACGCAAGGGCGGGCTGACGGCCACAACAGCCTTGACCCTTGGATCGGCAACAGCGGCTTGGTTAACCCCCGACAGCCAACTGCATTGGAGCACCCAGCTGATGTTTCGCTCCGGATCCTTGAGGTCGTTGCAACGGGCTTTGAGTCTGTAATCAATAGGAACACCACCGGCCAATTGGAGCGTGGTGGTGGCTCCCCAGGAATGACCCACCACCGCTACGGCATCGGTATTCAAGTTGGCGTCTGCCAGAAGACGGCGTGCACTGATGGCATCCAACAAAGCGGACACATCAAGGGGCCGAAGACGCAATTCTTCAGGACCCGGCGGCGGCGCATCACCAGCGAGCATCGCCTTCTGCTGATTGAGATCGCTGCCGGGGTGGTCTGGCAGCAGCACGGTGTAGCCATGGGCAGCCAGCACCTCACCCCAACCTTCAAAGGATTCCGGATCGTCCCAGAGCCCGTGGGAAATCAAGACCAAGCGACCATTCCCAGGCGCTGCAGGCTGAAGCATCAGAACCCGCAGGGGTTTCGGCCGATGGGGCACAGGCACCTGAACAACCTCACGGGACCAACTGGGCCGCAGTGGACCCCGCAGAGCAGCCGTCACTGATGCGGGCTCAACGGAACGGGCCAAAGCAACCCCCTCCTCAAGATTGGTTTTAAGCCGATTGGCCACCTCAGCGAGACGCGACAGATCGATCGATGCCTGTTCTCCAGGCAACTCCCGCAAAAAACCAAGGATGTTGGGTTGCCCCCGGAGTTCAGCACGAATCAGGGCCTCGGTCAGCATCCGCCCGCTCACATCCGGCTCAACTCCTTCAAGAGCCACCACCTGCGTCGCCGCATGGAGGGCCTGCTCCAGAAGCGGCTGACCGGTCGATCCCGCCAGCAACGCCTTGGTTTCCAAGGGCAGTGGCGTGAGGAACACCTGGCGCAACAGCGGCAACAACTTGCCACCACTGGCCAGTTCCAGATCCTGCAGATCCGGACTGGACTGGATCAATTGTTCAGCGGACTCACCGTCATCGAAGTTGATCGTGATCTCCGTTTCCAGGAACGGCAGTCGCAACACCAGCCGCTCCAATGCTGAAGCGGGACCCCCTGCCAAGGCCAGCGAGATGCCAACACCCAGGGCGGCCAGGTGTGTCCGAAGTCGAGCCATCAAGCTGCCAGGGGAACGGGAAGTTCAGGGGGATGCTGCTCCAAAACCCGGCTGAGATAACGGCCTGTGTGACTGGTGGGGTGCTGGGCAACCTCCTCTGGAGTCCCCGTGACCAAGATCTCGCCTCCACGATCACCACCTTCAGGGCCGAGATCGATGACCCAGTCACTGCAACGAATCACATCGAGATTGTGCTCAATGCAGATGATTGAATTGCCCTTGTCCACCAATCGCTGCATCACGTCCATCAGCTTGTGCACGTCATAAAAGCTGAGACCGGTCGTGGGCTCATCGATCAGATAGAGGGTCTTGCCGGTGGCCCGCCGTGACAATTCCGTCGCCAACTTCACCCGCTGGGCTTCACCCCCCGAAAGAGTTGGCGCCGGCTGGCCAAGTTTGACGTAGCCCAAGCCCACATCCACCAGCGTGCGTAACCGATCTGCAGCCTGAGGAATTGCATCGAACACCTCAGCGGCCTGCTCCACCGTCATCTGGAGCACATCAGCAATGGTGTAACCCTTGTATTTGACCTGCAAGGTTTCGCGGTTGAACCGAGCGCCCTTACAGACATCGCACTGAACGTAGACGTCCGGCAGGAAGTTCATTTCAATCACATTCACGCCCTGACCGCGGCAGGCCTCACAGCGGCCGCCCTTCACGTTGAAACTGAATTGCCCCACCTGGTAACCACGGGCCTTCGCCTCCACCGTGGCAGCGAACACCTGCCGGATCGGATCAAAAGCACCGGTATAGGTGGCCGGATTGGATCGGGGCGTCCGTCCAATCGGGCTCTGATCGATCACGATCACCTTGTCGATCGACTTCAGGCCCCGCAGCTCCCCCACACCCTGCGGGAAGGGCACTTTGAAACCCAGGCCGTTTTCCAGAGCCGGATGCAAAAGCTCATTCACCAGGGTGCTCTTGCCGCTGCCGCTTACACCGGTGACGGACACCAGCCGTCCCAGTGGAAACTCAACCGAAACGTTCTTGAGGTTGTTGCGATTGCAATCGATCAGCTTGAGGGAACGTGAACCGCTCTGGCGGCGTTCGGCCGGCGTGGGAATGGAACGGCGGCCGCTCAGATAGGCACCGGTGAGGGATTCGCTGCTCGCAACCAAGTCATCAAAACTTCCCTCGGCAACGATGTGGCCACCATGAACACCGGCACCGGGACCAATATCCACCACGTGATCTGCAGCACGGATGGTGTCTTCATCGTGTTCCACCACCACCAGGGTGTTTCCAAGATCCCTGAGCCTCACGAGAGTGTTCAGGAGACGATCGTTGTCCCGCTGGTGCAGGCCGATGCTCGGCTCATCGAGCACGTAAAGCACCCCTGTGAGACCAGCGCCGATCTGAGTGGCCAACCGAATGCGCTGGGCCTCACCGCCGGAGAGCGTCATCGCCGGACGATCCAAGCTGAGGTAATCCAGACCGACATCCAGCAGAAACTTCAAGCGCAGGCGGATTTCCCTGAGCACCAGATCACCGATCTGAATCTGACGGGGACTCAATAAAGGCTCTGAACCCTCATAGGCACCAACGCCCATCAATTTTTCGATCCGTTCCAGGGTCTGACCGACGCTGACAGCAGTGAGTTCTGGAATCCGATACGGGCCGACCGTCACAGCCAGGGCTTCCGGTCGGAGCCGCTGACCGCCACAGGCTTCGCAAGGTACGAGCTCGAGATACTTCTCCAACTTCTGCCGTTGGGCTTCACCGCTGGCATCGCGAAGCTGCCGCTCAAGAATCGGAAGAATGCCTTCGAAAGGGCGGGTGTATCCCCCTTTGCCCTTGCGATACCGGCTATCGGCCTGAATCAGAATCGGTTCACGGCTTCCGTTGAGCAGCACATCCCGCTGGTCATCCGTGAGCTCATTCCATGGGGTCTTGATCTCAAAGCCGAAGGCTTCACCAACCGAGAACAACAGTGAAAAGTAATAACTGTTGTCTTTCTCTGCCCAAGGGGCAACGGCGGAATAAACGGGCTGACTGGGATCCGGAATCACCCGGTCCACTGTGAATTTGCGCAAATGCCCGATGCCATGGCAAGCCTCACAGGCGCCATAAGGGCTGTTGAACGAAAACAGTCGCGGCGATAGTTCCTCCATCACAGCGCCGTGAACGGGGCAGGCGAAGTTCTCGGAGTAGAGCCGCTCCCGTTCAACGCCGTCAGGAAGCTCCTCACCTTTCTTGGGCACCACCTCCACAAGCGCCAAACCATCGCCACGTTTGAGAGCCGTGCGCAACGAATCGGTCAGCCGTTCCTGCACTCCCTCACGGGACACAAGGCGATCGACCACCACCTCAATGTTGTGGCTGTGGTTCTTGTCGAGTTCAATGTTGTCGGCCAGTTCGCGCACCTCACCGTTGATGCGCACCCGAGCAAAACCCTCAGCCGCCAGGCCACTGATCAGCTTTGTGTGGGTGCCCTTTTTGCCACGCACCACCGGCGCCAGCAATTGATACCGGGTTCCCTCCGGCAACAAAAGAATCTGATCGACCATCTCGTCGATGCTCTGCGGCTTAATCGAGCGACCGCATTTGGGGCAATGGGGTTCGCCAGCCCGGCCGAACAGCAAACGGAGGTAGTCCTGAATCTCCGTAACGGTGCCCACCGTGGAGCGCGGATTGTGACTGGTGGATTTCTGATCAATGGAGATCGCGGGGGACAACCCTTCGATGGCATCGACATCGGGCTTGTCCACCTGGCCTAGGAACTGCCGGGCGTAAGCCGACAGACTTTCGACATAGCGGCGCTGCCCTTCCGCAAAGATCGTGTCGAACGCCAGCGAGCTCTTACCGCTGCCACTCACCCCGGTGAAGACCACCAACTTGTTGCGGGGAATCGTGACGTCGACGTTCTTGAGGTTGTGCTGTCGAGCACCCCTCACCCGAATCACGTCATCCTGATTCGCCAGCGGGTCAGCTGAGTCAGTGATCTTGGCAGCAGCTCGCGCCATCAGGACCCGTTGGAAGGCCCAAAAGCTTAGGAAGAACCGAAGCCTTCAAGCTGTTCGCTGGTCCAGCAGGCTGGCTGCATAGGCATCGGCCTGATCGCCACCAGCGAGATCAGCCAGCTCCTGGCGACGTTCCTGGGTGTCCCGCAGTCGGGACACTCGCGAATGGGTCACGCCATCCTCAACATGCTTGCTGACCCGGAAATGATGATCAGCAACCGCTGCCACAAGCGGTTGGTGGGTGACGCAAAACACCTGACGCTGACGGGCCAGAGTCTGAAGGAGATTCGCCATCGCTCCACTGACGCGTCCACTGACGCCGGCATCAATCTCATCGAACAGCAGCGTGCTGGACCCATCCACAGCGGCAAGGGTGGTCTTGAGGGCCAGCAGAAAACGGGACATCTCACCCCCAGACGCCACCTCCGTCAACGGTGCCATCGGCTGGCCGGGATTGGCAGAAAACAGGAACTGCACAGCATCCGCACCATGCTCAGCGGGATCACAGGGGGTGAGATCCACCTTGAAACGCACGTTGGCCAGCCCCATGGGAGGCAACAAGTCCAGCAACGAGGCCTCCAGAGCCTCCGCCGCCTTGGAACGCTCGCGATGCAGTGCCGCATTGGCCTGATCACGCGTCTGGCGTCGGTCGTTCTCGTCCTGGTGCAGGCGAGCGAGATCCGCCGCGAATCCCTCAGCACCCAGACGATGAAACAGGTCATCTCGACGCTGAATCAAACCGGCCAGATCAAGGCCATAGCGGCGCTGTAGGCGTTTTAAAACCGACAGTCGGTCTTGGATCCGCTCGAGATGGTCTGGATCGCTCTCAAGTGCAAGACCGTAGTGATCGAGGGAACGCAGCAAAGCATCCACACCAGCCTCAAGATCCAGAGCCTGATCCCGCAGGGACTCAAGCGAACCATCCAACTGGGCCATGGCCTGCAGCTCCTGGATGCACATCGCGAAATGATCCTGCAAAGAAGGCCCCTGATCCGCGCCATCGCGGAGACGCCCAAACAGCACGGCCAGCCCCTCCAACAGCCTCACGCCATGAACAAGGCGGTCCTGGTCCTGTTCAAGCCGCTGCTGTTCGTCGGGGTCTTCCAGATCGGCAGCCTGCAGCTGCTCCAGCTGCTCCTCCTGTTCAGCCCGCTCCTGTTCGGAACGTTGCTGCTCCTGCTCGAGGGCCATCAGAGCATCAGCAGCCAGGCGCCATTTGCTCCAGGCATCAGCCACTTGCTGTTTAATCGCCGCCAGCTGGGAGCCACCGAGACGGTCCAACCAAAGACGTTGTTGCCCAGCGCGTGACAACAACTGGGTCTGGCCTTGAACGGTGAGATCAATCAGCAGTGGTCTGAGCTCAAGCAACTGCTGACGGTTCACCGTGCTGCCGTTCAGACGGCAGCGACTGGAAAAGCGATCACCGTCTTGCCGTTTCCACTCACGGCTAATCAGGAGCTCCTCTTCAGGGTCAAACTCCGCCGCAACCAGCCACTGTTCAAGGGATGGGCTGAGTTGAAATGCAGCCTCAATCCTGGCTCGATCAACCCCAGCGCGAAGCAGACGAATACCACTGGCACCCTGGGCTCCCCCAAGAACCGCATCGAGGGCATCAAGAAGAATCGACTTGCCTGCGCCGGTTTCACCGGTGAGCACCGTGAAGCCGGAGCTGAACTCCAGTTCAAGACTCTCGATCAGAGCGATGTTCTGCAGCAGCAGACCGGTGAGCACATCCAGCCCTGTGGTGATGCCGACCGTAGCGGCGGCCTGGGTCGTTTAGAAGGGGGGTCGCACATCCCTTTTATTGATGGCGCAAGAGCTCGGGGATTTCATCGAAGCCGCGGGGTTGCTCGAGTACGACCCCGCCGCCATCACGCGGATTTATGCAGGCCATCCCCAGCGGCTGATCCGACGGCTCTGGCAAACCCTGGTGCCCATCGGCTTGTTGCTACTGGGTGTCGTCTTCGACTGGATCTTCCAGTTACTGAAAGACGAGCAACGGGCCCGGGATCGAGCCCGCGAGTGCGCAGAACTGCTGGTGGATCTCGGCCCCGCCTTCATCAAAGCCGGCCAAGCACTCTCCACCCGACCGGACATCGTCCCGCCGCTGCTGCTGGAGGAACTGGCCCAGTTGCAGGACCAACTGCCTGGCTTCGACAGCGGCCTGGCCATGGCCTGCATCGAGGACGACCTGGGGGCACCGGTGGATGACATTTTCGAGCAGCTTGACCGGGATCCGATTTCCGCCGCCTCCCTGGGACAGGTGCACAAGGGAACCCTCAAGGGTGGCGCCAGGGTTGCGGTGAAAGTGCAGCGCCCCGGCCTGCGCGAACAGATCACCCTGGATCTGTACATCGTGCGCAACATCGCAGCCTGGCTGAACAGCAACATCGGACTGATCCGCAGCGACCTCGTCGCCTTGATCGACGAACTGGGGCGACGGGTGTTCGAAGAAATGGACTATCTCAACGAGGCCTCGAACGCTGAGACCTTCGCTGAGCTGCATCAGCACAACCCTCGAATCGCTGTTCCGACGATCTACCGCAGCGCCACCAGTCGCCGCGTGCTGACGATGGAATGGATCGACGGCGTCAAACTCACCAATCTGGATGCCGTTCGGGAACTCGGTGTAGATCCAGACGACATGGTGGAGGTGGGCGTGAATTGCAGCCTTCAACAGTTGCTGGAGCATGGCTTCTTCCATGCCGACCCCCACCCCGGCAATCTCCTGGCCCTCGAGGATGGACGCCTCTGTTATCTCGACTTCGGGATGATGAGCGAGGTCAGCCGCGAGTCACGCACGGGTTTGATTCAAGCGGTTGTTCATCTGGTGAACCGGAACTTCGGGAAGCTCTCCAAAGACTTCGTCACCCTTGGTTTCCTGGCGGAAGACGTGAACCTGGAACCGATTGTTCCGGCCTTTGAGAAGGTCTTCAGCCAAGCGTTGGAAGCCGGCGTCAACCGCATGGATTTCAAAGCGGTCACCGATGACATGTCCGGTGTGATGTACAAATTCCCGTTCCGGGTACCGCCCTATTACGCCCTAATCATTCGGTCACTGGTCACCCTCGAGGGCATCGCTCTGAGTGTGGATCCGAACTTCAAGATTCTCGGTGCGGCGTATCCCTACTTCGCGCGTCGGCTGATGGAAGACCCGGATCCCCAATTACGTCAGAGCCTCAAGGAGATGCTGTTCGACGGAGATGCCTTCCGCTGGACCCGTCTGGAAAATCTTGTGTCTAGCGCTGCAAGTCAGGCCCAACTGGACCTGGAAGCGCTACTCGACCAACTGCTCGACTTCCTGTTCTCTCCCAAGGCGGGACTGCTTCGGGATCAATTGGTGACCGCCGCCGTGGAGAGACTGGACGCTCTGGGGTGGTCCACGATGCAGCGCCTGGGTCGACGTCTACCTAAACGACTGCAACCCTCCGCCATCGCCCAGACGCCTCCAGGGCTCTCGGATCCACTGATGCAACTGGAGCCAGTACGAGAATTGATTCAGGTGTTGCAGTCATTGCCGGGGTTCAAACCGGAACTTCTGCTGCGACGGATGCCCAGAGTTCTGAATGAGCCGGACACCCGCCGTATGGGATTCCAAGTGGCTCAAGGGCTGGCCGAACGAGGAGTTGTCCGCCTGGTGCGGGTCGCCGCTGGAGTTCCTGCCTAAGTTCCTGAGAACACCGTCAGCGTGATGCTTCTCAAGCCCTTCACCCGTTCGTCACTGCTGGCCATGGCGGCAGGACTTGGAATCGGTTGGAGCAGCGTCATGCAACCTCTGCATGCCGCCACGGATGTAGCCCTTGTCAGTGGTGCCTTCCGCCGCTCGATTCCCGTCAAGGAATTTGAACACCTGGCCGAGACCGGTGAAGCCATCGGCCTGCTGGGCAATCTGCTTGAACTGTCCGGGCAGAACCCTCAGGAGGTATCGCGGATGCTGAATCAGAGCCTCGAACTTCCGCTAGTGCTTACCAGCCGTTTAATCAATACACGGATCGGTGAAGCCATCCTGCGCCGTGCTTCACGCATCATCTACCCCATCTACACACCGGAACCCGAGGTCAGTGTTCCGGCGATCCGAGCAGGGGTGATCAGTGGATTGCAAAGCGAGGAAGGCCTCACCGCTGTGAGCTTTCTGAAGGGGTATCCCAATGCCGTTATGGCGGTGAACCTGCCAGCTTTGTTTGGGGTGATTGAGAAAGCGGAATCGATTGCCGGCCTGGTGCAGTTTTTCTCCGACTCCCCCTTGGACGGACTGAAGGACGCGCAACCCTGACCAATTCCTGAACGGACGCCGCCTAGATTCCGGAAATCCCCCCATCCCAGCCGGTGTCCCTGTTTCAGAACCTCCGTCGGCGTTTCACTGCCACCCCTGTGATGCAGGACTGGCCTGGACTGATTGAGGCCTATCGCAGCTGGCTTCCCGTCACCGATGCAACCCCGGTGATCACCCTTCGGGAGGGAGCCACTCCTCTGATTCCCGTGCCATCGATTGCGGAACAGATCGGCAAGGGCGTGAAAGTGTTCGTGAAATACGACGGCCTGAATCCCACAGGGTCCTTCAAGGACCGGGGCATGACCATGGCCATCAGCAAAGCCAAGGAAGCCGGTTGTGAAGCGGTGATCTGTGCAAGCACAGGCAACACCAGTGCAGCAGCAGCGGCCTATGCCCGGCGGGGAGGAATGCGGGCCTTCGTGTTGATCCCTGATGGCTATGTCGCCCAGGGAAAACTGGCTCAAGCTCTGGTGTATGGCGCTGAGGTCTTAGCGATCCGCGGCAACTTCGATCGTGCCCTGGACATCGTTCGGGAAGCGGCGGAGAAGTATCCGGTCACCCTGGTGAACTCGGTGAACCCCTACCGGCTTCAGGGCCAAAAGACGGCTGCTTTCGAAATCGTGGATGCCCTCGGAGACGCACCCGACTGGCTTTGCATTCCCATGGGCAACGCAGGAAATATCACCGCCTATTGGATGGGTTTTCAGGAATATCAGCAGGCGGGCCGGAGCCGGAACCTGCCCCGGATGATGGGCTTCCAGGCCAGCGGATCAGCTCCTCTGGTGAACAACACGACGGTGACGGACCCCGAAACCATCGCCACAGCCATCCGCATCGGCAACCCGGTCAACCGAGCCAAGGCCCTGGCGGCACGTGAAGCCAGCAAAGGAGCATTCCTGGATGTCACCGATGCGGAAATCATCGAAGCTTACAAGCTCTTGGGCGGCCAGGAGGGAATCTTCTGCGAACCCGCCAGTGCTGCATCTGTGGCAGGCCTGCTCAAACGCAAGGATGAAGTACCAGCTGGCTCAACGGTGGTCTGCGTTCTGACCGGCAACGGCCTCAAGGATCCCGACTGCGCCATCAGCAACAACGACGCCGCCTTCCACACCGACCTCAATCCCGATCTCGACACCGTTGCCAATGTCATGGGCTTCTAAAACGGCATTCCCTCGACGTCCTTCAGCCCCCTCAACGGGGGCTTTTTCATGGCCATTGGACAAAACCAGCCGACAAAGCGGCTGCAGAAAACAACCAAAAACCGAATGCACACGCTGTGGAAAACGGGTGAAAACAACTCCTCCGGCCAAGTGGATGGTTTTCCACCTGCTGTGAAGACGTGGAAAACAGGTCTGCACTCCCCATTCCGTAAAAAATTCTCCTCAAGCATTGGTGAAGCAGAACTCTCTTGACCACTGACTTTCAAGCAGCTTTCCCCCTTTTCCCCAGGCCCTACTACGACTGTTTTAATTTTATTTTTTAAATCCATAAGAACAAAACAGCCGAAAAGAGGATCCCGTTGCGCTGGCCATTGCACTTCCCCTCAGCCTGTGAAACGGTGGGGCACCTCAGCGCACTCAGGTCGTCAGGACGATGAAGGTGGTCTGTTCACAGTCCGAACTGAATAGCGCCTTGCAATTGGTGAGCCGTGCGGTGGCAACCCGGCCCACCCACCCCGTTCTGGCCAATGTGTTGCTTACGGCCGATGCTGGAAGCAATCGCCTCAGCCTGACGGGGTTCGATCTGAGTCTGGGGATTCAGACCTCTCTCGCCGCCAGTGTGGAAACCAGTGGAGCGATCACGCTTCCGGCCCGATTGCTGGGAGAGATTGTCTCCCGTTTATCCAGCGATTCTCCAGTCACTCTCGCGGTAGAAGATGCCGGCGAGCAGGTTCAGCTCACCAGCCTGAGTGGCAGCTATCAGATGCGCGGTATGAGTGCTGATGACTACCCCGATCTCCCGATGGTGGAGAGCGGCATGACGCTCAAACTTCAGCCTGAACGGTTGGTGCAGGCACTCAAGGGCACCCTGTTTGCGAGCAGCGGCGATGAAGCGAAGCAACTGCTCACCGGTGTTCATTTGAAGTTCAACCAGCGGGCTCTAGAAGCTGCTGCCACCGATGGACACCGCCTTGCTGTACTCAATGTTGACGAAGCTCTGCAGGATGCGGCCATCGCTGATGCCGTTGATGAACAGGGTTTCGCGGTGACCCTCCCCGCACGTTCTCTTCGAGAGGTCGAGCGTTTGATGGCGTCCTGGCGTTCCGATGAACCCGTCAGTTTGTTTTGTGATCGTGGCCAAGTGGTGTTTCTCGCTGCCGACCAGATGGTCACCAGTCGCACGCTGGAGGGCACCTATCCCAATTACGGCCAGTTGATTCCCGATGGATTCACCCGCACGTTCGGGATGGATCGTCGTTCATTGATTGCTGCTCTGGAACGCATTGCTGTTCTTGCTGATCAACACAACAACGTCGTGAAATTCAGCAGTCAGCCTGAGGAGGGTGTTGTGTTGATCAGTGCTGATGCACAGGATGTGGGCAGCGGCTCCGAGTCACTACCAGCCAGCCTTGATGGTGATGCCATGCAGATTGCTTTCAATGTTCGCTATTTGCTGGATGGTCTCAAGGCCATGGGCTCTGATCGGATTGTTCTGCACTGCAATGCACCCACCACGCCGGCTGTGCTTCGTTCCGATGAAACGTCTGAAGCTTTCACGTATCTGGTAATGCCCGTTCAGATTCGTTCCTGATGTGTCTCTTCCGGATCAGCTTCTCCTCAGTGATCTTCTGAGTCATACCGTCCGCTGTGATCTGGGCTTGGATCACGGACCTGGGGTGATGGCCTGGATGCATCCGCCCGTGCATCGGTTGCTGGGTTGGGTCAGCCGACCGTCAGCTCTGCGTATGTCTCGCGATGTGTGGCGTTTGAACCAATGTTGTGGTTTTACGGATCAGCAGGTGTTTGTGCGCGGCGAACCGGCGGTCACCGATCAGGTGATGCTGGAACGCTTGCCGACGTTGATGGAGGCAACGTTGCTTGATCGTGATGGTGAGCGAATTGGCAGCGTTGTTGATCTTGATTTCCGACCAGCGGACGGCGCGATTCTTCACTATCTGATCGCCCGCAGCGACCCGCGACTTCCAGGGAGTTCCCGCTGGCGTTTGGCTCCGGATCGCATCCTTGACCAGCAACCGGGTCAGATTCAAACCGCCCTGATGGGATTGGATGATTTGCCGATGGCCCGCGCCAGTGTCCGTCAAGACCTGCTCCAACGCACCCAACGTTGGCGGGACCAGTTGCGCGTCATGGGTGATCGGGCCGGCGATCGCCTGGAGGGTTGGTTGGAGGACTCACCAATGGATGATCTGCGGCCAGAGCCCATCCGCTCTTCGCTAGGGGACGTCGAATCAGAGGCCGTCTCTGAGCGTGAATCTGAGGTCTGGGACGACGACAGCTGGGAGGAAACTCCGTCCCCCCGCCGCCGACAGGACGAAGACCCCTGGGTCTGACGGTCGGTCGGCAACACTGGGGGGAGGTGCTCCGCGATTCGTGGTTTCCTCCCCTGCGTACGACATAGCTGCAGCCCTGAAGCAGGAAGGGCTTAAGCCCAGTGACTGGGATGAGATCTGTCGGCGGCTCGGTCGTGAGCCGAACCGAGCTGAGTTGGGCATGTTCGGTGTGATGTGGTCCGAACATTGCTGCTATCGCAATTCCCGGCCCTTGCTGAGTGGTTTCCCCACTGAGGGACCGCGCATTTTGGTAGGACCTGGAGAAAATGCTGGCGTGGTCGATCTCGGTGGGGGCCACCGGTTGGCATTCAAGATCGAAAGCCATAACCACCCCTCCGCCGTTGAACCCTTTCAGGGGGCGGCAACAGGGGTGGGCGGGATCCTGCGTGACATCTTCACGATGGGGGCCCGTCCGATCGCGCTGCTGAATGCCCTGCGCTTTGGTCCCCTTGAGGACTCCGCCAATGTTGGCCTGATGGAAGGTGTGGTGGCTGGCATTGCCCATTACGGCAATTGCGTCGGCGTGCCGACGGTGGGAGGTGAGGTGGCCTTTGACCCCTCCTATTCCGGTAATCCCCTGGTGAATGCCATGGCACTCGGTCTGATGGAGACCGAGGAGATCGTCAAATCCGGAGCGATCGGCGTTGGCAATCCCGTGGTTTATGTGGGCAGCACCACCGGTCGGGATGGCATGGGGGGAGCCAGCTTTGCCAGTGCTGAGCTGAGTGCCGATTCCTTGGATGATCGCCCCGCTGTTCAAGTGGGTGATCCGTTTCTGGAGAAAGGGCTGATCGAAGCTTGTCTTGAGGCCTTTGCCAGTGGTGATGTGGTGGCAGCGCAGGACATGGGTGCTGCTGGGCTCACCTGCAGCTGTTCGGAAATGGCCGCCAAAGGGGGTCTGGGGGTGGAGCTGGATCTCGACCGCGTTCCGGCCCGTGAAACCGGGATGACGGCTTACGAGTTTCTGTTGTCGGAATCCCAGGAACGGATGTTGTTCGTGGTCAAGGCCGGGCGGGAGGAGGCGCTGATGCAGCGGTTCCGTCGCTGGGGATTGCAGGCGGCGGTTGTGGGCAAGGTGCTCCAGGAGCCGATTGTGCGGGTGTTGCATCACGGTGCTGTTGCTGCTGAGGTGCCCGCCACAGCTCTTGCCGATGACACCCCGATCGAAAAACATGCTCTGTTGCAGGAGCCCCCGGCGGATCTTCAGGCCCTCTGGAGCTGGACCGAGCAGGAGCTTCCTGAGCTGAGCGATGCAGCTGCAGCTCTGCTTCAGCTCTTGGACGATCCCACCATCGCAAGCAAGCACTGGGTTCACCGTCAGTACGACCAGCAGGTGTTGGCCAACACAGTGGTGTCATCCGGCGCAGCCGATGCCGCTGTGGTGCGGCTGAGACCTCAGCAGGGTGACGGATCGATGGCTGCGTCCAACCGTGGTGTTGCCGCCACGGTGGACTGCCCCAACCGTTGGGTCGCTCTTGACCCCGAACGTGGTGCGCAGGCGGCCGTCGCTGAAGCAGCACGCAACCTCAGTTGTGTGGGAGCTGATCCCCTGGCGGTCACCGACAACCTCAATTTCCCTTCACCGGAAACGCCGAAGGGGTTTTGGCAGTTGGCCATGGCCTGTCGGGGGATTTCCGACGCCTGCCGCGCCCTTAATACCCCCGTTACCGGCGGGAACGTCTCCTTGTACAACGAGACCAAACAGGATGACGGCACGATGCAGCCGATTCATCCCACGCCGGTGATCGGCATGGTTGGTTGTGTGGATGACATCAGTCGTGTGACTGGTTTGGCTTGGCAGCAGCCCGGCGATTCAATCTTTCTCATCGGCGTTCCGCCGGATGATGTTGCAGATCCCAGCCTTGGTTTGTCGGGCAGTGCTTATCAGCAGCAGAGCCTTGGGTCTCTGGCAGGACGTCCGCCCCAGCCCGATCTCGTTGTCGAAGCCGCAGTGGGGTGTCTGGTTCGTGAGGCCATCGCTCAGGGTCTGCTGGCCTCCGCCCATGACTGCAGTGATGGTGGTCTCGCTGTGGCTTTGGTTGAATCTTGCATCGCCTCTGATCTCGGCATCAATGTGACGTTGACGACAGGTTCAGCGCGTTTGGATCGGGTGCTTTTCGCTGAAGGCGGCAGTCGCGTCATTGTGTCTGTGAACGCAGCCTGCCTCCCTGGCTGGGAGCAGTTGATCGGAGCCCGTGCAGGACTCTCTGTCACTTCGCTTGGCAGCGTCACAGCGGAGCCTCGCGTGGTGATCCGATCTGAATCTGCAGTTCAGCTCGATCTTGAGGTTGAACGGTGCGCAGCTGTCTTCCGTGATGCGTTGCCCCGACGGATTCATTCGGAGTGATTGAGTCAGGCGTTTCCTGACGGCCGATTCTCTTCCTTTTCTCTCTGTCTACGGATTCATCATGTGCGGCATTATCGGCATGTTCTGTGTTGACTCAGTCAACCAACAGATCTACGACAATCTGCTTCTGCTTCAGCACCGTGGGCAGGATTCGGCTGGGATTGTCACGATGGATAATCACACCTTCCATGTGCACAAACAAAAGGGACGTGTGCGTGAAGCGTTTCGCACCCGAGACATGCGAAAGCTTTTGGGCAATGCTGGTATCGGTCATGTTCGCTATGCGACGCGTGGTGCTGCTGCTTCTGAGGAGGAAGTTCAGCCCTTTTATGTGAATGCTCCCTATGGCATCACCTTTGTTCACAACGGTAATCTCACCAACACTCTTCAGCTCGAGCAGGATCTATTCAGGATTGATCGTCGTCATACAAATTCGACGAGTGATACGGAGATGTTGCTCAATGTGTTGGCTACCGAGGTTCAATCTCAGCTCACGGGACGAGATCTCACGCCGGATCAGTTGTTTGATGCGGTGGCATCTCTGCATCACCGCGTTCAGGGCTCCTATGCGGCCATTGCTCTGATTGCGGGTCATGGAATGCTGGCGTTCCGTGATCCCTATGGAATTCGTCCTCTGATTTTGGGTAGGCGTTTATCCGACCAGGGTCAGGAGGAGTGGATTGTCGCTAGTGAGTCGTTGGTGATTGAAAACAGTGGTTACGAGATCGTTCGCGATGTTGATCCTGGTGAGGCCGTATTTATCGACGTCAACGCCAACTTGCACCAGCGTCAGTGTGCAGATTCTCCTCGGTTGATTCCTTGTGCTTTTGAGTACGTCTATCTG
This sequence comes from Synechococcus sp. MU1648, assembly GCF_023630615.1. Classification (NCBI taxonomy): domain Bacteria; kingdom Bacillati; phylum Cyanobacteriota; class Cyanophyceae; order Synechococcales; family Synechococcaceae; genus Synechococcus; species Synechococcus sp. MU1648. The sequence continues at coordinate 11,555 of NZ_JAKUHI010000007.1, read as the reverse complement.
GCACGGCCGGATTCTCTAATGAACGGTATTTCAGTCTATGAGTCGCGTTTAAGGATGGGTGATCGTCTTGCTAAAACGATTTCTGAAACATTACCGGCTGGAGATATCGATGTTGTGATGCCGATTCCGGATTCAGCGAGGCCGTCTGCGATGCAGGTCGCCAAGCAATTGGGTCTTGACTATCGCGAAGGTTTTTATAAGAACCGCTATGTCGGTCGAACCTTCATTATGCCGGGTCAGGCGGAACGAAAAAAATCAGTACGTCAGAAACTAAATGCCCTTGGTCCTGAATTCGCCGGCAAGAATGTGTTAATTGTCGATGATTCTATTGTTCGCGGTACCACCTCCCGCGAAATTGTTCAGATGGCGCGTAGTGCCGGTGCCAACAAGGTGACATTTACATCAGCGGCTCCCCCTGTCCGCTATCCCAATGTTTATGGAATCAACATGCCGACCAGGGCGGAACTCCTTGCCCATGGTCGAACAATTGATGACATTTCAGATGTTCTTGGTGCTGATCATGTTGTTTATCAGACCGTTGAGAATTTGCTGGAAAGCATTGTCGAAAATACCGACATCAAGGATCTAGAGATGTCCTGTTTTGATGGGCATTATGTAACTGGTGGTATTGATGAAGAGTATTTCAGGTGGTTGGAGCAGAATTGCAGCTCCTAATGATCAGCTATTCAGTTGAATTGTGTTGATCACTTCAACGATTGTTTCACCATTCTGAAGAGAAGTTTGTTGGCTTAATCTTTCTCCTGGTTGTGTGATGTTGATGTCGTCCGGATCCATGCGCCCGTGACGCTCTTTGCTTGTCCGCACTCCCACGAGTCCGGTTTGATCGCTGATCCCGACAAGACGATCAGATTCGCTGTCAATCTCAACGGCCATGCTGCCGAGATCGCCGCGTTGGTTGTATCGCAGGCCTGAGCAATCGACACGGCTGATCAACCCCTGTTTGCTGATCAGCATGAGTGGTGTCTGTTCTGCGCAGACAGCTCCGATGATCTGTTCCCCTGGTAGCAATCGCATGGTCATGGGTCCCTGTGCCAATCGACCCATCAATGGAAGGGAGTCCTCGGTGACCCGCAGACGCAACAGCCGACCGATGTCGCTGATCAGAACCAGTGTTCCCTGGTCGCGGCAGATCACAGCAGTGTTGAGCTCGACGCCTTCCTTCAATTTGAGAACGCTTGTGGCTCGACCGGAAAGGTCCACGACCTCGCTCAGAGGAATTCGTTTGAAGCGACCATCGCTGCTGAGTAAGCCCAGACTGTGATCATCTGTGTTTTGGTGGGGCAGCGACAGAAGGGAGACGATGCGGTCTCCATCGAGGCCGGTGGGCAGGAAACGCCCGATCTGACCAGGCTGTTGTCCGGCAAATTCCCAACGAACCTGGGCAATGCGGCCGCCGGCACTCACCGCCAGAAGTCGCGGTGGGGGTTCGATCGGCAGGATCACCTGTGCCGGAGACGGTGCGTCGCCAATCGGGCAAGGATCATTGAGATGGAGGCGTCCCAGCACCTGAGGGGTGACGATTTTTACTTGTCCATCGGCTTGGATCAGCACCCGACCATCCCCAGGCAGTGCGGATAGGGCCTGCTGACGCAGGAGTTCTGTATTCGGCCGTTGGCTGGCTGCCCGTTCGGCCATCAGTGCATCGCCACCTTCCACGAATCGGGTTCGACGGGGGGTGTTGAAGCGCTTCTTCAACCCCTTGAGTTCCGTCACCATCGCGTCAAGCAATTGATCCCGGTTGTCGAGCAGCAACTTGAGGCGTTGACGTTCCGCCCGCAGTTCATCCAGCTCCTGTCGCAGGCTTTCCTGCTCGAGTCCCGTCAGGCGCCTGAGGGGCATGGCCAACACTGCATCCGCCTGACGTTCGCTGAGGTCGAGCCGCACCATCAAGCTCGCGCGGGCCGATGCAGCGTCATTGGCCTCTTGAATCATGGCGATCACGGCCTGAAGATTGTTCAGGGCCGTGATCAGTCCTTCTACGACCTCAAGCCTGTCTTCTGTCTTGCGGAGCGCATGACTGGTGCGTCGAATCAGCGTCAGTTCCCTGAAATCGAGAAAGGTCTGCAGCAGTTGGCGTAAGGAAAGCTGCTGGGGTTGTCCATCAACGAGGGCCAGCAGGATGGCTCCGAAGTTGCTCTGCAGAGCCGTTCGTCGTTGCAGATCCTTCAAAACCTTGTCTGGATCCGCATCACGGCGCAGTTCCACCACAACGCGCATGCCTTCCCGGTCGCTTTCGTCACGGATATCGGCGATTCCACCGATCTTTCCGTCGTTGACGGACTCGGCCAGCTTTTCAATCCAGCCGGCCTTGCTGAGCTGGTATGGCAATTCCGTGACGACAACGGCATTGCGCTTGTGGCGCCCTTTGCCGGGTTGCACCTCTTCGGTGTGGGCGACGCCTCGCATCGGGATACTGCCGCGTCCACGCAAATAGGTGTCCTGTAGCCCCGAGCTGATCAGCACTTCACCGCCGGTTGGAAAGTCCGGCCCTGGGATCAGTTCCAGAAGCTTCTCGTCACTCACTTCCGGCTTCCGGACCAGGGCGATCAGACCATCCACCACTTCTCCCAGATTGTGTGGCGGGATGCTGGTGGCCATGCCGACGGCGATGCCAGAGCAGCCGTTTAGCAGCAGGAAGGGGAGCTGGGCAGGCAGAACGGTGGGTTCCTGTTGGGATCCATCGAAGTTCGGCGCAAAATCAACCGTGTCTTCACCGATCTCCTCAAGCATCGCCTGGTGGGAGATGGGCGCCAGGCGGGTTTCGGTGTACCGCATCGCCGCCGGTGGGTCGTCGTCCACCGAGCCGAAATTGCCGTGGCCGTCAAGCAGTGGGTGACGGCTGGAGAAGGTCTGAACAAGCCGCACCAGGGCGTCATAAACCGCCTGATCACCGTGGGGGTGGTACTTGCCCAGCACGTCACCAACGACCCTCGCGCATTTGCGGTAAGGACGGTCTGGGGTGAGCCCCAGTTCCTGCATCGCGTAGAGGATGCGTCGTTGGACGGGCTTCAGACCATCGCGGGCATCGGGCAACGCCCGACCCACGATCACGCTCATCGCGTATTCGAGGTAGGAGCGCTGCATCTCCTGATGCAGAGCGATCGGTTGAACGCGCTCCTCAGCCATTCGGTCTGTCGATCTCCGACCGGAAGGCGCTCAGCCTACAGATGATCACTGGCTTTTCTTCCACGTTGCGTTGGCTTGGGCCCGTTCAACAATGTTGGTGAGCTCCGGCTCACCGAGCAATTGTGCCGTCGCTTCACGGATGCGACGACCCCAGAGCTGTTCCGCTTGGTGCAATGGCAAGACGTAGTTGGGGTTTTGGGCCAGTGCTGTTGATGCCAGCTGGATCGCTTCTGTCTGCTCACCTTGTTGGTGCAGAGCTGCGGCCAGAGCCAGCATGGGTTCTGCATTGGCCTCCAGCTTCAACACCCGGCGCCAGCGACGCACGGCTTCTTGATGCTGGCCTAGCTCATAGAGAACCAGCGCTTGGTTGTTCAGGGCTTCCCAGAACGCCGGTTTCAGTGCCGTGGCTTTTTCAAACGACTCCAGTGCCAGTGGCAGTTCGTTCTGCATGATCCTGGCGTTGCCGAGGTCGAAATAGGCCGCAGCATTCTTCGGATCCAACTGAAGTCCGCGGGCAATCAAAGGCACAGCGTCATCCGGTCGCTCTGCCCGCAGGGCGATCGCTGCTTCGGCAAACCAGAGGCCAGCTTTCTCGGGATTCAGTTCCTTGGCGCGGGCCAGAGACCGGCTCGCATCCTTGAGGTCGTTGTTGCGGAGTTGCGCCTCCGCCAGGATCGACCAGAACCGTTCGTCATTCGGATTGAGCCGAACCGCCAGAGCCGCGAGTCGAGCCGCATCTTTGGCCTGCCCTAGCTGCAGCAACTGAGCAGCAGTCCGTCCGATGCCGATCGATGAACCTTTGAGCTCCTCTTCGGTGGGCAGATAGACGTAGGGAATGAGGGCGTTGGCTGCCGGCGCGCCGAACCAACCGCCGAGGACCATCAGTGCAGCCGCCAGCGTTCGACTGAAGCGAATTCGACGCAGCACTGGTTCGTTGTTGGAGTGGCTAAAGCGTAGGTGTGGGATCCGGTTGTGCTGCAGCGGCATTGCGGCGCCACATCCAGGGTTTAATCCGCCGCAATGCCGACCCTCGCAGGTTCTGGTCCCAGACCTTGTCATCCCAGTGCTGGACGTCGTTCCGGTGCAGGTTCAGCAGCCACGGGCGCGGCTGCACATCGGGATCGTTGCTGTGGGGCAATGTCCGATGGTTCCAGGGGCAGACGTCTTGGCAGATGTCACACCCCGCCACCCACGGCCCAAGGGCAGCGCGAATGCTCTCCGGTAGAGCCTCCGCTCGGTTTTCGATTGTGTGAAAGGCCAGGCAGCGCCTTGCATCCACCACAAAAGGTTCACGGATCGCATCCGTCGGGCATGCATCCATGCAGGCGGTGCAGCGTCCACAGAGGCTTCGCGCTGGTGGGTCGGCGTCCAGGGGCTCGGTGGTCAGGAGATGGCCGATCACCATCCACGAGCCCCGTTGGGGGTGAATCAGATTGCTGTGCTTGCCGATCCAGCCCAGCCCGGCTTCCTCGGCCCAGGCCTTGTCCAGCAGCGGTGCAGCGTCAACACAGGCTCGCCAGCCACATTCGGGCCGCTGTTCAGATAGCCAACGACCAATCCTCCGGAGCCGTTGATCAACAACACGGTGGTAGTCCCGTCCCCAGCCATAGCGGGCGACCTTGAGGGATCCGGGGGAGGGTTGGTCGTTGACGTAATAGTTGAGGCCGACGGCAAGCACGCTGCTGAGTCCTTCCAACAGAAGTGTTGGATCTCGACGTCGGGGGGCTGCCATCCAGGCCATGTCGGCCTGATGCCCATGGTCCAACCAACGCTGTAGGGCTTCCGTACGCAGCTGCAGCCGTGGACTTCCCGGGATCCTGGCAATCCCAACAGGATTGAAGCCCTCCTCGGCGGCGCGGCGCTTCAGGGCCTGACTTAACCGCGTCTGTTGATCGGTGACATGCCCTTGCATCGACCTTAGTGTTGGGCGCTATTAAGCATCTTCTTTGTGACCGGCACCGAGACAGGACGATTTGCACCCTTGCTGCGGTGGCTCGGCTTGACCCTTGTGGTGATCCTCGTGTTGCAGATGGTGGCTGTTTTGGTGGGCGTCGACTGGAGCGCGGATGCTCCCCGCCCGCAGGTCACCGGCCCCCTGGTGGCCCTGGCTCCTCTGGGTTTTGCCGGTTTGCTGATCTGCCTGATTGGGTCCCGGCTGGATCACCCTCAGCAGCAGCGCAGTCCTCTGCGCCTGCTGGTTGCCGTTTGTTCAGCACTGTTAGCTCTCGGCATGGTGATTGCCGTTCCCATGTCGATGGATGGTGGAGCAGGTGACGTTGCCCGTTTGCGCAATCTTGAGCAGGGCCGCGAAGCCCTCAAGGATGCTCGGGCCTTCCGCGCCGATGAAGCGCAGGTGACGTCCCTGGGTGAGCAGCTGGCCCAGGCTGGTCAACTCGCTGCGGATGCCTCCGATGAGGACAAGTTGCGGGCTGCCGAAACGATGGTTGACGATCAGATCGCACAGATGGAGAAGCAACTCAAGACCGTTGAGGCCGGCCAGACACGCGAATCCAGGCAGAGGTTCATTGGTGGAACCATCAATGCTGTGGTCCTCGCCGTCGCTTTTGTGCTCCTTGCTTTCACGGCAGTGCTCTGACCGCTGGTTAGGTTGGTCAGACTTCATTCAAAGCTGGGCGCAGAGGCTCCTTGGTCCAGTCCAATCCCAGACCTGATCTGCCGCTGTCCGCAAGGCTTCGGCAGGATCTGAAGAACGACCTGATCGCAGGGTTGCTCGTGGTGATCCCACTCGCGACCACGATCTGGTTGTCAACAATCGTCAGTCGCTTCGTTCTGGCGTTCTTGACCTCGATCCCGAAGCAGTTCAATCCCTTCATCACCCTGAACCCACTGCTTCAGGATCTGATCAATCTGGCTCTCGGTCTCACGGTGCCTCTGATGGGCATCCTCCTGATCGGATTAATGGCCCGAAATATCGTTGGTCGCTGGCTGTTGGAGTTCGGTGAAGGCACCCTGAGCCGGATCCCCCTCGCTGGGTCGGTTTACAAGACCCTGAAGCAGTTACTGGAGACCTTTCTTCGCGACAACTCCACCCGGTTCCGTCGAGTTGTTCTGGTGGAGTACCCAAGAGAGGGGTTATTCAGCGTCGGTTTTGTGACCGGTGAGGTGGGTCCCTCGCTGCAGTCCGATCTGAAGGAGCCTCTTTTAAGTGTGTTCATTCCCACCGCTCCGAATCCAACCACCGGTTGGTACACCCTTGTTCCTGCGGGGTCCGTCCGGGAGCTTGAGATCAGTGTTGAAGAGGCCTTCCGAACGATCATTTCTGCTGGCATCGTCAACCCCGATGATCGGGAAGCACCTGTGAATCGAAGTTTCTCCAGCCTCATGGCCCAGTTGCGGGCTTCTGCATCTCCTTCCAGCTGAGTCATGGCGACACGATCTCTTTCACGCGAGCTAGCTCTGCTCGTGCTCGGTCAGGTGCCGGAACAGAAGTCAGCCTCAGTGGCTGATTTGGCCCTTGATTCCATCCTTGATCAGGCCCTCGACACCCTCACCCAGCATTGGCGCGAATCGCTCGATGCCAGTGCTGCAGAGCTGGAGCAGGCGCAGCAGTCATTGCTGGACAGCGAGTTGCAGCAGGGCGAAACCGGAACCCATGACGCTGTGCGCACCCATCTGCGCTCATCCTTGAGTGCGGCTGAACAGGTGCTGAACGGATTGTCCGCCAGCCTTGAGTTGCCTCGGCTGTTGTTGCTCGGGGACCAGGAGCAGATTCGCCGTGGTGCCATGGAGCGGGTTCAGAAGGTGCTGACCCAGCGCGAGGGCATCGACACACGGCTGGATCAGGTGATGGAGGGCTGGAGACTGACGCGTCTTCCGCGGATTGACCGCGACATCCTCCGGTTGGCTGTTGTTGATCTTGAAAGCCTGCGAACTCCAGCCCCGGTGGCGTTTAACGAAGCGGTTGAACTGGCCAACCGTTACAGCGATGAGCAGGGTCGCCGGATGATTAACGGTGTCTTGCGCCGGTTTCATGACGCTCAATCCAAAGCATCAGCCTGATGGTGTTCAACTGGTTCGAACGACAGGCTGAGGAGTCTCCGAAGCCAGAGCCGACGCCCACCCCGGCGCCTACATCGGAGCCGTCTCCTGCCCCGGAGCCCACGTCGGTTTCTTCTGAAGTTGCTGTCACCCAACCAGAGCCGACCCCAGCTCCTGAAGTCAACGAGGAGGAAGATGAGGCCCTGGCTTGGGCCCGTGAGGCTTACGCCCGCTTGAAGGCACAGCAGCAGGCCGCGACGCCTCCAGCTGAAGCTGTCCCCGAGCCCACTCCTGAGCCGAGTCCCGAACCAACCCCGGCACCAACCCCGGTACCGGCACCGGTATCCCTACCGACTCCGTCCCCGCTACCGAGTCAGCCACCAACCCAGGCGCCGTCCCCAACACCAGCACAAGGGCTGTCGTTGCTGGAGCAAGCCGCGGCTCAACGCCAGCAGCGTCAGCAGGATCTGGACAACAGAGCCTTCGAGGCTCCCCCTGCACCCACTCCGGCTCCAGCGCCCGAGCCCACCGTCGACTCGGATGAGCCACGGCTGGGTGACTTTGATCAGGATTTCACCTGGTCGGCTGAGGTGCTTGCGGCCCAGGGCCGTCGTGTCGATCAGGTTTCCCTCGAGGAAATTGATTGGTTGGGCCGGCTTCGCCGCGGCCTCGAGAAGACCCGTCAGGGTTTTGTGACCGGTCTTCTCGAGAACCTTGGTGACGATCCGCTGACGCCTGAGGTTCTCGACGATCTCGAAACCTTGTTGTTGAGGGCTGATGCTGGCGTCCAGGCCACTGATCAGGTGCTGGATGCCTTGCGGCAGCGGATGAATCAGGAGGTGGTTGACCCTCAAGAAGGGATTCGCTTCCTCAAAGAACAGCTGCGTGGCCTGTTGGATGCGCCCATTCAGGCCAGTGGTGTTCCCCTTCTGGCTCCGGAACGGGATCGCCTCAACATCTGGTTGATGGTGGGGGTGAATGGCGTTGGCAAGACAACGACCCTTGGGAAATTGGCCAACCTCGCTGTTCGCAGCGGTTATTCGGCTTTGATCGCGGCCGCAGATACCTTCCGTGCTGCTGCTGTCCAGCAAGTTGAGATCTGGGGCGAGCGCAGCGATGTCCCCGTGGTGTCGAACCCCAGCAGCAATGCGGATCCAGCTGCCGTTGTGTTCGATGCCATCGGTGCGGCCCGTTCGCGGGGGTCGGATCTGCTGCTGGTGGACACGGCCGGACGGCTGCAGACCAAGCACAACCTGATGGAGGAACTCCAAAAAGTCAGGAAGATCATCGACCGTTTGGCGCCGGAGGCGAAGGTCGAATCGTTGCTGGTTCTTGATGCAAGCCAGGGTCAGAACGGGCTTCGTCAGGCCATGGCTTTTGCTGAGGCGGCCGGGCTCACTGGCGTTGTGATCACGAAACTGGACGGCACAGCCCGTGGAGGCGTGGCTCTGGCGGTTTCGTCTGAGGCTGGCTTGCCGATTCGTTTTATTGGCGCTGGTGAGGGGATTCGCGATTTGCGCCCCTTCAACAGTTTTGAATTCATTGAGGCTCTGCTGGCTGGACGCTGAAGCGTTGCTACCTTGCGGATCCCGGTGGTGCGAGGTTGAGCAGCAAGCCGCCCGGACGTCATCCCAGGCCCTCGCAGCGGACCGGGAATCCTTCGCCCCAGGCGATCGACTCGTTGCGTCAGCTTTTTGACAGCCTCAGCAGCGAACAGCGCCGCAACCAGGACCTGTTGGTCTCCTTGGGGTTTGCTCTGCGCAGCTTCACCAATCTCCAACGCTTTCTTGAGCTTGTGCCTGTCGTGGCCTCGCGTCTGGTGGGGGTTGAGGGTGCCCTGCTGGTTCCGTTTCAGACGGATGGTCGCCTCTGGCGTGATCAGTTGCAGGGTATTCCGGTGGAGCCTTCACAGGATCTGTTGCGGCGGCTGGCTGCTTTTGAACCTGGGTCTGCAGCAGGGTTTGGCAGCGACGACCAGCAGGTGCTGGCGCTTGATCGTCTGGTCCAACGCTGCCTTCCCAAAGCGGGTCTGTTTGCCACGTCTGTGACGGCCCGTGGTCGGTCGCGGGGCCGCCTTTACGTCTATGCCCGCAACGGTTCATTGGTCTGGACCGAGGTGCATCGTCGGCATGTCCAGTTAGTGGCGGATCTCGCTGGTGTTGCGATCGAAAACGATCAGATGCTGCAGGATGCCCGCCGTCATGAGCGGGTTGACCGACAACTAAGCATCGGAGCAGAGATTCAGGCCCAGTTGTTGCCGGATCGGTGCCCCGTGATCGAGGGCGTCGACTTGGCTGCGCGGTGCCGGCCTGCTTTTCAGGTGGGCGGTGATTACTACGACTTCATTCCCACCCGTCCGGAACTGATCGGCCGTCGTCGAGAGCGGGGTCGCTGGGCGCTGGTGATGGGAGATGTCATGGGCAAAGGCGTTCCTGCCGGGCTGCTGATGACGATGTTGCGGGGGATGCTGCGTGCTGAGGTTCTCAGTGGGTTGCCGCCGGACCGGATTCTTCATGACCTCAACCAGTTGGCTCAAGAGGACCTCGCGCAATCCCACCGGTTTGTGACGCTGTTTTATTCCGATCTGGATCCGCGCACGTTGCGGTTGCGCTATGCCAACGCGGCCCATAACCCTCCCCTGCTCTGGCGTGCTGAACGACGGGTGATCATGCGGCTGGATGCCGCAGGGTTGCTGATCGGTCTTCAGCCTGAGGCTGAGTTTGCCCTTGGTGAGGTTCGGCTCGAACCGGGAGACGTGTTGCTCTATTACACCGATGGCGTGACGGAAGCACCGGGGATCACCGGAGATCGTTTTGATGAGGCGCGGCTGATTCGTGCCCTTGAAACGGCATGTCGCAGTGGTCAGGGGGCGCAGGGGATTCTTGAAAGCCTGTTTGAACGCTTGGACCGCTTTGTGGGTTCGGATCGCCAGCTGGAGGATGACGCTTCCCTTGTGGTGCTGAAGGTTCCGGAAGCGGTCACGTTGCCGAGCGTGCAGGGACGGTCAATCGCCTGACAAGCTGAGGAAATTGACGGATGAACTGATGGCTGGTGGGGTGACCGGTGGTGCTGCAGGGACCTGGAGCGATCGTTTTGAGCAGGGTTTGCATCCCTTCATCGAGGCGTTCAATGCCTCCATCGGTTTTGACCTGACGTTGCTTCAGGAGGATCTGGATGGATCGATCGCCCATGCCCGGATGTTGGCTGGCGCGGGAGTGATCACCGAGGCGGAAGCTGAGCAACTGGTGGAGGGCCTTGAGACAGTTCGTGCTGAGGCGGCGTCCGGCAGTTTTCAGCCCGGTTTGGAGGATGAGGATGTTCACTTCGCTGTGGAACGTCGCCTCATTGCTCTGCTGGGTCCAGTGGGCAAGAAGCTGCACACCGGACGCAGCCGCAACGATCAGGTCGGTACCGATTTACGGCTCTGGCTGCGGCGACGGCTGGATGGTCTGGATCAGGATCTGCAGCGGTTGCAGGGCGCGCTGCTGACCCAGGCGGATCGTCATCGCCGCACGATGATCCCCGGGTACACCCATCTGCAGCGGGCGCAACCGCTCTGTCTCGCCCATCACCTCCTCGCCTACGTCGAGATGTTGGAGCGCGACCGTGAGCGGCTCCAGGATGTGCGGAAACGTGTGAACATCTGCCCGCTTGGGGCTGCTGCACTGGCGGGTACACCGGTGCCGATTGATCGCCAGCGCACGGCGAAGGAACTGGGTTTCTCAGCGGTTTACGCCAACAGCCTTGATGCTGTCAGCGACCGTGATTTCTGCGTTGAGTTCTCTGCTGCTGCGTCCCTGGTGATGGTGCATCTGAGCCGTCTGGCGGAGGAGGTGATCGCCTGGGCGTCGGAGGAATTCGGTTTTGTGCGTCTCAGTGATCGTTGTGCCACCGGCAGCAGCCTCATGCCTCAGAAGAAAAATCCAGATGTTCCCGAATTGGTGCGGGGCAAAACCGGTCGTGTCTTCGGGCACTTGCAGGGGTTGTTAACCATGATCAAGGGTCTTCCACTGGCCTACAACAAGGATTTTCAGGAAGACAAGGAGGCCCTGTTTGATGCCTTCCGCACAACGCGTGATTGTGTTGAGGCGATGGCGATTTTGTTTGAGGAAGGCCTTGATTTCAGAGTTGAGCGCCTTAATGAAGCGGTGGAGCAGGACTTTTCCAATGCAACCGATGTGGCCGACTATCTGGTGTCTCGTGGTGTTCCATTTCGCGAGGCCTATCAATTGGTTGGCGCTGTCGTTCGGCGCTGTCTCGAGCAGGATTGTTTGTTGCGTGACCTTGATCTGAGTGCCTGGAAGGAACTCCATCCGGCCTTTGAGGCGGATCTGCATGACGCCCTGGCTCCCCGGGCGGTTGTGGCTGCTCGTCGCAGTGAAGGGGGAACGGGATTCGAGCGTGTTGAT